>JAGCLR010000143.1 GCA_017646885.1 Methanobrevibacter sp.
AACATACCAATATACAATACTGTCAAGAAGCCACCATAATTATCAAGGTTATTCAAAAGAGAGGTTAAATAAAACAACCTATAATTATTTATCTGACCTAATAAGAGATAAGGATTAATTGTCAAGACATAAATACCAAGACATAGATACCAAGACATAAGTACCAAGCCAAGCAAAACCAGTCATATATATGGATTGAAAAGCAGGACATTAATATATATAGATATATATCAATATATATACATCAATATAAAATAAAAAAATAAAAAAAATTTTTAAAAAAAAACAATCACGAAGCTAATCAGAAAAAAAAGCCACAGTATCATGTAATATTCATTAAAAAAAAGCCATATAGACCCCTACCACCCCAAATTCAGTAAAATGAACCTAAAAATGTACCTCGTCGGACGCCTCGACCGTATACTCCCCATACAAAACAGTTTTTTAGAGGGGATAGTCTATTATGGTTTTTAATCGTTTTTAACCTCTATAAAGGTGGTGTCATAGTGTCATCATGCTTTATATATTCCAACTGTTATAGTATTAAATGGTAATTAACCTTTATTCATTTAATTACTTTAAAATAATTATTTCCATAACATAATTATTTAAGTTTTTTCGAGTCTAGGTATGTGGTTTATGTACTTCCACATACCTCACTATAGTATTTATGGTGTCATGGTGTCATCATAATATAAATACTTTTTGTGAAATATTAATATTTGTGGAGTTAAAAAAAAGAGTTTATTTTTTATATGGTCTGTTTTGGGTTTATCAGAGTTTTTTTGGAAGACTTCTTATAAAAAAAATCTTGTAAATATCTTTTTTATTCCTTTGTTTCTTTTTTTTAGATGGTGTACATGGTGTAGGGGTAGCACACACAAAAAAATGTAGACTGAACATTTGTGAAGCCCATGTTCGAATCATGGTGTACACCTTAGTTTATTTATGGTGTCATGGTGTCATATTGCTTTATATATATCCTAATTCATATGTATGTGTGTGAAGGGATATGGGAGGTGAATGAGCATGGCTGAATTACCAATTGCACCAGTTAAAAGAATAGTAAAAAATGCTGGAGCTAATAGGATAAGCAACAAAGCATGTGATGTTTTAGCAGAGCAAATTGAAGCTCAAGGCACACTTATTGCCGAAAGTGCTGTCAAATTAGCAAGACATGCTGGTCGTAAGACCGTTAAAAAAGAAGATGTCACATTAGCAGTAAAAACTTTATACAATTAAATAATAATGAAAAGATTCCTTCTCTTTTCACCCTTATAATAATTATATTGCGATTTTCGGAATAGTTTTAAAGTAGTATATATAATATGTAAGGTAATTTTTGATTATCTTACGACTAAACATTAACCTAAAAATATAAGATATATATTATGAAAAGTTTAGTACGGACAGAAAGTAGGTAACAATCTCTTAAAAAACAAAACATTTTGAATCAATCTCATAAAGTAAGTATAATTCCATTATAATCCTGCTATAATCTGTAATTATATTCTTGTAGTGTCAAAACTATAGTTCTTTTAAGCAACAAATAAAATCTAATTTGATAAGAGCATTCTTTATCAATCGACATTGAATAAATAATTATTCTCTAAATTCTTATTAGTCATTAGCATCTATGTCGTGAAGACTTAAAATTAAGTAAATATATATATTCCAATAAATTATATTGACCTACTTTCTATGTTTTTTTTCTATCTTTTTGTATTGTAATAAATATCATTAATAATATACTCCTATATTCTTTAAATGTTAGGTTATGTCAAGCATGTTTTTTTAAATTTCATTTTTGCAAATCCTCATTTGTTTTTAAGAAAAGGTTAATACTCTTTGTTTTCATGAGCAATGTGTTCTTATTTAGTCGTTCTGCACATTGCTCTCAATCTTTTCTTTTTTGGGATTGTAGGGGATGCTGTGTGGTGGTCTTTAGTAGGTTCGATTCCTGCAACACAGCTTTCAAACAAAAAAACTCTTTTTTTTAAACAAAATAAACCCAAGATGATAATTATGAAAATTAAAATAGCAGAAATAGATATAGTATCAGTACTCATAGTACTTTTCGTTGGTATAATAGGAATATTATCCATTAAAGGTTCAGCAGAAACACTTTCAATAGCATGTGTAAGTGGTCTTGTAGGATATCTCGGTGGATATGTTAAAAAAACAAATAAACCTAAATCAGAAGGAATTGCATGAACCAACAAGATTTAGAGATAGATTTAAAACTATTGGAAGAAAAACAGAAAATCTTTGAAAGCAGATTAAAAGACGTTGATGAATGCTGTGGAAAACTTAAAGGTACTATAAATGCTGAAGTTATGGTCTTGAATGAAAGAATAGTCAATATCGAACATCATATGGATAACAACTGTAAAGATGTTGAAATACAGATGAAAGGTATTGAAGAGCAAACCAAGACTCAATTCAATGAATTAGGTGAAGCACGTAAGGAAGATGAAAAACTTAGTCAAAAAATAGATAGGCTTGATGAAAAGCTTGATAAAAAAATCAGTAAAATTACTGGTTATTATATGACATTTACAATAGGAATATTGGTAAGTATGGCAATCGGTTTAATTTCTTTATTAAAATGATTAAATATGTTGGAAGAAAAGGTATCTACAGATTATTTTTTTAATATTTTACAGCAGTTTTCTTTAACTTCAGAAGAACAGGAAGAAGTTTTGAAAATTAAAAAGTACATTCATGATATGGAAGGAATTATCTTCCCAGAACCCAAAGACCCATTAGTTATAGAATGGATTAATAAAGGTTGGATAAAATGAGTAGAAATGGCAGTAAAGAAGAACGTGATGTAGTAAAAATGTTTGAAAAATATGGTTTTGGTGCTATTCGTGTACCTGCGAGTGGTGCAAGAACCAAGAGTGATAAACCAGATGTTATCGCTGGAAACGGCAGAATATATTATGCTGTTGAAGTAAAGAGTAGTAAAAACAATTATATTTATATTCGTGATGAACAGATTAATGAATTGTTTCGTTTCGCTACTTCTTTCGGTGCTGTGCCATTGGTTGTTGCAAAATTTACACGTGAACCATATGTAGCTTATAACCCTCATTTAATGATGAAAACTAATAGTGGTAAATATAAAATCCAGAGAAAATGGGTTGCTGAAGCTGATTATTTTGAGAATATATTACAGGACATATGTATGTCGGATGTGAAAATTAATGAAAAATGAGATACCTTATAAAACTATCCATAGAATGATGAAGAAAAATTGCAGTACTTATAAAGTTGGCGACGATGCCGTAAGGCAGATGATTTATTTCCTTAATTCCATAATTCAAGATGTATCTTTTATGAGTATTGTTTATGCAAGACATGATAACAGAAAAACAGTAAACAGTAATGATGTGAATTTAGCGATTGAAACTATTATAAAAGATGTATTTGCTGAATAGGGTTGATTCTATATGAACTTCCATTATCCTAAAATATCTTCTAAAAAATACGATAAAACCTGTTTAAAATGTGGCAGAAAATACATTACCGAAAGCAAAAATAAAAGATTATGCGATAATTGTGCTTATATAGTTGCCAATGAGAAAAATAACCAGCGTGTGAAAAAACATCAGAAATATAAAAAATCAGCTACCATCGGTACAGGAAGATTAAACGGTAAAAGAGCCAGTAATAATTTTGATGAACTGGACAACATTATTGGAGAGATGAAATATTTAAGATTAATTTAAACAATGTTTAATGTTAAAAATCCAAACCCCATGGGTTTTGTATTTTGTGATACAGCAGATTACTAAAAACATTAAACAAAACAATAATAAAAAAAGAGAAAATTTAAATAATGTCTAATTCATCTATTCCGAAAACCTCTTGAATAATTTCTATTTTTTTACTGTCCTTTAGAGTACTTGGTTTCTTATGATATTGTTTCCAATATTGTTTTACTAATTCTTTCAAGTATTCTTTTTCTTTCTTATATTCGTTACCTTTTGTTTTGTACAAAAATGCCCCAAGATATACAAGATAATTGTCTTCATCAAATACGATTACTGTTTTGGATGCTCCAAATAAATTCATACTATTTTCCTCCTTATGTTTCTATTATTTTTTTTGTCATATCTCTTATTTAAAGTTTTGGGTATATTTTTTAGATAACCAATAAAAAAGTATATATAAAAAAAACACCATATATATACACATAACATAAGGAGGTAAAAAATGAACGAACCCAAAATAATCAATGTAGAGAATAATAAAATTCCAGTTATTCTAACAACGACAGGCACTAAACACACACAAATATTCGCAACGCAAGGATTAGTACAAATCAAGAAAAACAAACATGAAAAAAGAACACTAAGACGAATTATCGAAGACCACAAAGATGTCGTATTACATGAATACCTATTGATGACAAAAAAAGCAGTACTCGACAGAAGCGAAGAAGAATATAAGGAAATTTGCAACAACTACATTGACCAATTTTCAAAAGAACTCAACGTAACTCCCACACGTGTAGCACATAGACCAATATTAATAGATACGTTCGGCACGACAAGAAAAAACGGTGTCGTAACATTGAACTATTATATGAGGTATATGGAAGAAGAACTGATAAAATATTGTATATATCATGAACTTTGCCACCTGTATACATGGAAAAATTACAACACTATGTATCATGACAAGGATTTTTACGATGTATTATACAGAAGATATACATATGATGAAATAAAGGAATTGACGAAGGTGAAATAATGGAAATATTATATGAAAACGACAAACTGGCAATCAAATGGGAATATAAAATAACAAGACATACACACGATTCAAAACTTTCAAGAACGACACAGCATATAACTGGATTAAGCACAGCATTAGTTAATTTGGCAGGAATAAGACAAGTGTTGTTTCTTTACAAAAATCCAATAACCAATGAATACGGATTAACAACGACAGAACCACCAATAGAAGAATATCACACCATATTAACAAGAACGAACCATGACCAAGTAACAATACAACTGCCAAGAGAATTAAATCTAAAAGAAAAAGAACAGCAGAACATAATAATAACATATTACCCACACGAAGAAGACCCATATCTAAAAACAAAACCATACATTACAATACAAATAATAGATGTTGAAACAAACGAGTCTAAAGCTGAACTGGTAAAAATAGATGACAAGACAAAACTATTATGGGTAATAGAACCTCATGAAAACATACCAGCAGATTTAGAGCAATTCCTAACGGCAGATGAGATTGAAAGATTAAAATATCCTGCAACAAAACAAATAGTTGAACTGGATGTTCAATCACTAAATGTCAAAATAGAGGAAGAAAATGAAAAAAAGACTAATACTCCAAATTAACTATGAAATCATAGAAACGCTGGAAAAGGAAAAAACAGAAAAATGGCTGAAGGAAAATATCCCAAAATACGACAGAAGCATAGACATAAGACCACAGAAATTCCAGAAAAAACGAACATATAGACCCAGAGTATCGTCAGAAACATATTTTGAACTACAGAACATTCCAGGAAGCAGTAATACGCAGAAATTAGTCAATTTATACTATAATGTCAAACGACAAAACGAAAAGAAAGAAAACAGAGAGAAGATACTTGGAGATTTATTTCCTAACCACCCATACTTAAAAAAAGAATAGTGGTGTCATGATGCCACACCACTATATTAATCTATTTTAATATAATTATAAAAAAAAGGAAAGAATAAAATGTTAAAGGAAGCAATAATGGAAGATATTATCTATATCTTATTCCCAATGTTGATATCATATACAATATGTATATACGTAAACAAAATAACGATGTGGGGTATACAATATCTCTCATTACTGTTTGTAGTAATAACAGCTATATTATCTTTAACAACATATTACGTAAGTACTAAAATATTAAGGTGAATATTATGGATATGGATATTGGAATTATGTATAGAGCCTGTCCAATATGTGGCAAAGTACAGTTAATGACAGTAAGCGATAAATGTGACGAATGCCGTAGAAAAATAAGACAATACAGAAAAAGAATAAGACGAGGCGAAATATATTGGTAAAGGAATTATGGGAATATTCCAAACCAACCCACCAGTATGAAATCGAAGAAATTAACTTTTCTCCGTTTTTAGATGCTGTACAAAACAAAAGATTTGATTTAGCAGGAAAATGGAAAATAGACTTCATAAAACAATACGGTTATAAAAGCTGGATGACATTTATAGAATTTATAACAACAAAATACAAACCAGAAGACCCACCAATTATATACATAATACATGGTGAATTATGAAAGATAATTTCAACCCAAAAATATTCGAAGGATACAACATAGTATGTAATGATTCATATGTTCCATATGATATGCCATTCATAATATGGGAAGATACGATTTATGTCAGAAAGGAATTGTATGAGGAATTAAAGAAATTGCCGAAAAAAAAAGGGTGTATATAATATATTCATTATATAAAAACTTTATACATTTAAAGATACTTGAATATGTGGAAAAGCATTGTTATACTATAAAAGATATAATGGGATAGAAGGGCAAGTAAAATACCAAGAGTTAAGAATATGTGTTTTATACATTTTCCCAGTATTCTTTAAAAAAAACTTTACGAGGACACAATTAGGAAGACAAAACACACCAGAGGAGGGGGGGGTGTCTTGTTGTGGGTGCAAATCCCACCTTGCCCAATTCAAAAAAGTAGATGAACTTTACAATAGATTTAACCTCATTATTTGGACATTATCATTATCTAGGATATGTCAGAGGTGGAGCATATTACTTCGCAGAAAAAGCAGATGAGTTAAACTATGTTCAACAACAATATGTCCAGATGTATTGAAAGAAAGAAGAGGGTAGTCATATGAACGAACCAGCAACAAATATCACGATAGTAGGAACTGAAACAGAATTACGGGCAGTACCTACATACAAACTACTAAAAGAACATCTTCAAAAATACCATCCTTCAGTAATGAAAATAATAAGTGCAAAGAATGGTGAACTAATCAGAATAGAGAATGTGAAAATAATTGGATATGAAGTACAACACAAAGAAACCATACTCGATAAGATAAAAAAACTGCAACACAAACAAAAAAAAGCATACTATGGATTATATAAGAGGTAGAAATAATGATGGAAACAACAACTATATTTGGAGTAATGTTAGTATTATGTGGAATATGTGTGTTTTATATTCTAATTTTACGTTCTGAAGAAAATAAAGTGCAAGAAACCATAAAAAAACAAAGAGAAGATTTGATAGCTGAAAGAGCAGATTATGCAGTTCTCGATACAGATTATCGTAAATTAGAGGAACAGAAAAAAGAATTACAATTACTATTAATCAAAGAGAGAATGAATAGTTTCTTCTATGATGAAAAAGCAACAAAACGTATTGATAAAATATATTCCAATCTTTCAAAAGCACAGAAAATAGTAGAAGACCGACTCGAAACATCGACAAATGCAGATTACATTGAATTAATGGCACTTTTGAATGACAGCATGTGTAAAATAGATGCTGTACATTATTATAAAGATAAAAGATACAAAAGATATGCGAAAACTGTTACAAATAATAAAGAAGAAGGAGAGGAATAAAAAATGGCAGGACTCACATACATAGTTGCCAACTATATTTATAATAACAGAAACCCCAATGGAATAGACAAAAAACTAATAATCGAATACATGAAAACAACCAATGTATCTTTCCTAAATGAGGCAGAACTTACATTAGATTTAATATTGATTGATTTAGAAATGGATAATTTGGTCTGTATTCGTAATGATAAAATATTTGTCAGAATGCAAGAAGAAAAATGGAAACAATACACAGAAGAAGAAATAATTAAAAAAAAATGAGGAAACTATGATGATTTGTGAAAACTGTTACAATAATTGGAAGGCAATAATATATGATGGATACCATTACAAAACAAGATTAATTGGTGGTTGTCATTTATACACCACACCAACTTTCAATCTAGATACTTATGAATATGAATGTGAATATTTTATAAAGGAAGAAAAAAATACAAATGAAAGTGGGTTTGGACATTATGAAATAATAAAACCAATAAAGGTGAAAAAAAATGGAAAGTGAAAATAAAACTACAAATAAGAATAATAAAAAAGAAATACAACGGACAGAATATAACAAACAATTTTTTATGAACAAATATATTCCAACATATGAGTCATGCCACACATGTCCAATGAAATGCGTCAAAAAGAAGAAATAACACCATAACTATTTTTTTATCTATTTTTAACACTATTTTTTAATACAGATTTTTATTTAACGTTAAAATTGCTTTTCTTTTTCTGTATTATTTACTTTAAGTCGAAGTTAAAACCATTAATATATATTAGTAGAATTATTGGAAATAATTAGGAGATATTTAATCTCATTTGGCAAAAAAATAAAAAAAAGTTAAAATATTTTATAATGATTCAGATTCTGAATATGGAATATATTCAGTAGTGTCTACAACACACACATTAATTATATCATTTTCATAGTCGTCGTTCAAATGTATGTATCCCATTATGTTCAACACATTACGTGGTGAAATCGGTTCAAGATACATATTTTCTTCATCAACATATTGAATATTATAATCTTGTACTGCATGTTCGCCAGTATTATATATTACACGTTTACGGATAGTTCCCATATAATTATCTCGTTTAGCATTAAACAATACGTTTAAATCTTTAGCTGTAGTGAGAGGTAATTGTATGGATGGAAAAATATCTTCAACAACTTGATAATTAATCCCATCATCAACCACATACAAATCTCCTTCTTTCATTTTACGTTTAAATCCAAAAAAGTCAATTAATTCATCTTTTTTGGTTTTGTATGCTTTTTTGGTGTATGGTATGAATTGGATTGTAAGTGGTGCTTCTGTTTCATTGTCGTCTATGTTTTCATGTGCTGTGAAATAAGAAAATATTTTTCTATTAGGTATCATTATTGGTTTTAGCATGATACTTTCTTGATTTTGTAGGTCGTATTTTAAACATATGAATTCGTAATCTATTGGATTATCTTCATATACTGTGAATTTGAGTATTCCTTGGTAGTTGTTTTGTTTGATTTTTCTTATTTCTCTTTGTGTGAATGTTCTTTCATCCAATCCTACTAAGATATATCCATTTTCCATATAATCTTCCATATTTTTATAAGTTTCTCCTGCAAATTCTATTGTCATTTTTGGGTTTACATCTCCTTGTTTTTCTTATTATATATATATAATTCATACCATATAAATTTATGGTATAATATTTGTTATTCAGAGGTGATAAATAATGAGTACAGCATCGGTAGGAAGTTTTTCCAAAACACAATGGGCTAATATAGAATCCGACGCTCAAAAATACCTGCAATTAAAAGCCGACTATGGAACATTAACTAATGCTAGAGAAAGTGGTGCAGATATGTCTACAAAAACAGGAGCATCCTTATCTCACGCATACGGAACATGGAAAATAGGAAAAGGAGATTGGGGTTTTAAAGCAAACATTAACAAACAAGGAAACTTCAATAAAGGACTGGCAACAGGAAAAGGAAAACAGGAATCCATGACAGTCAAAACAGGAAGCAGTAACAGTAACAGAAGATATAATTCAGCACAACAGAAATTCGCCCAAGGTGGTGGAACTAGAGCAATGAGAGGTCAATTGCTCAAAAAATCAAATTATAGACCACAACAATCATGGAGTAAAGCAAAACCAAGTAGTAATAACCTACAAAGAGCTAAAAAAGCAAGTACACTACGTGGACCAACACGTCCAACAGTTCCTAAACGAAAAATGGGTAATTATGTAAACGTAAAAGGTGTAAACTACAAATGGAGCAATTCCAAAAATAAATATATAAGATTTGATATAAGGAGATAAACATTATGGATTATTTAATAGGATACAATCACGAAATATTATTTGAATTAACACAAGTTGGAAAATTATACATATCAGAAGAAGAAGACACTATTGAAATATATGATGAAACAAAAAAGAAAAGAATATTTTACTGTGGCAAAGATGCCTGTGATTTCATAATCGTATGGGAAGCAGGAGAACCAATACCAGCAACATTGAAAAAAATATACGGAGTTCCAGAATCAACCGAAGATGATACAGAAGAACCAACCGAACCAGAAGAACCAACTCCAGAAGAACCAACTCCAGAAGAACCAGCATAAATAAATTAAAACTCTTTTTTTTACTTCAAACATTTTTTTTAAGGTGATAAAATGGAACTTGAAGTAAAAGAAATAAATATAAATGATATAAACGAGGCAGAATACAATCCTCGGACAATAAGTAATACCGAATTAACCAAATTAAAAAACAACATCCAAGAATTTGGTATAGTAGACCCAATAGTAGTTAATCTGAAAAATAATACAATCATTGGTGGTCATCAAAGATATAAAGCATTACAAGCCATGGGAATTCAACGTCTACAAATGATTGAAATAGGAAATATGGGTTGGGTATTCAACACTTTCGATTTAGATGTTGCAGATGAAGAAAACGAAAAGATATTAAATTTAGCTCTCAACAATATTAGTGGTGAATGGAACGAAAGAAGTTTAAGTAATATATTACAAGAACTAAAAATGAAAACCACTAATTATAAATTAACAGGTTTCGACGATTTAGATATAGAGCAATTAAAAATAGACACCGAAGTGTTATTTGAAGACAACATTATAGGAAAAAGCTGGGATAAATTTAAAGAAGCTCAAGGCGATGAAAACTGGAGAGAGCAATACGAAGAAGAACCAGAAGAATATTTGGAAAATCCAGAAGATGAAGAATATTACGAAGAAGAAGACCTCGAAAACCTAAAAGACGGAATAATAAGAGACGATACAATAATATTCGAAGAAGAAATACTATGTCCAAACTGCAAACATAAAATAACATTCGATATGTTCGAAAAGAATTATTATGATAAGGTGGACGAATGAGAACATACATAGGTATGAACCCAGTAGGACATAAAAGAGTACTTGAAGACCCAATAATGAAAACAAGACCAATGGATTTATTATTTAGTTTCGCATACAAAAAAGAATATGACTTACTTCATGATTTTAAAAACATCAATCTAATGGTAGATAGTGGAGCTTTCACAATCAACGGTCAAAATCCAAATTTCGAAAAAGCTGAAAAACACGCTAAAGAGTACATGAAATTCATATTAAAAACAAGGAAAGACCCACGAATAAAATATTATTTTGATTTAGATTATTTCACACTATTTGAAGAACCAGAAATTAAAAAAATACGGAATAAATTGTTTAAATTAACACCTAACATCATTCCAATATGGCACAAACAATGGGGTGCAAAAAAGTTCATGAAAATGTGCAAAGAATACGATTACGTAGCAATCCCATGCAAATTAGGAATGGAACTGGAAAAAAAAGGACTAATCCATTATGTAAATTATGCCCACAAACACAAATGTAAAATACATGGATTAGGATTAACCAATGTAAAAGTATTGGATAAAGTGCCTTTTGATAGTGTAGATAGCATGAGCTGGATACAAAGTGCAAATTTCAGTTATTATGGAGCAAGAAGAACATATATTCAAAGCGATTACGTGAAGGATAATATGATAAAAGTATGCAAAGGTACTTTCCTACAGCACCTTCAACAAGCAGAATATTATTACAACAAATGGAGATGGTATCACAATGATTAACGAAACAGATTTAGAAGATACAATAACCGAACTCGAAATGAAGAAAAGTCTCTTATTATTTAGTGGTGGATTGGATACAACAACGATATTATATTGCTTAGTACACGAAGAAATACCAGTTCAATGTTTATGTTTCGATTACGGACAACAGGCAAAACAGGAAATTCAATATGCCAAAAAAACCTGTGAAAAATTAAATGTCAAATTAGAAATTATGGACATACGTTCGTTAAACATTAGTGGTGAATTGGGAGATGGTGGAAATATACAAAATAGTGTAGATGTAATAATACCTAACCGTAACAGTATATTTCTTGCAATAGCTACAAATTACGCAATCACACATGGATGTGAATGTGTATACATAGGCAGTAAAATAGGTACAAGTGCCTGTTTAGATGAAACATATGATTTTATAGAGCAATATAACAAACTCAATATGGTTAGCGACATTAAACAAATAGAAATTAAAGCACCATTAATATCAATGGATACATTAGAAGTACTGGAATTGGCGTTAGACCATAGTGTACCTTTAGATGAAACATGGTCTTGCTTCGGAAACAAAAAAGAAAGATGTAATTCCTGCAAAAATTGTAAACTCTTACCAGAAGCACTCGATATAAAAATAAGCGAATATGTTGAAAAACTAGATAATTTAAAGAAATATAGAGAATTATTCAAAACAGAAGAATAAAATATAGTGTGGTGATTAATTTTGACAGATATATGGGAAGAAAAAGTACCACACGAAACAACGAAAGCTTTTGGATATTTCACAGAATATCTTAAACTAGGTCTTAACAGAACAATGACCAAACTCCAAAAGAAAATGGAAAAAGAAGGAGACACAGTTAGTTTAAGAACATTAAAAAGATATAAAGATAAATATCAATGGCTCGAAAGAGCAGAAGCATACGATATGTTCAAAGCAGAACAGAATGCTATAAAACTTAAAATGGAAACAGATTCTTACTTTGATTTAAAACGTAAAGAACTGCAAAGTTACGAAGATATTTATCAAGCAATCACAGCAAGTATAGTTGAAGGAATAATGGATGGAACTATAGACCCATTAAAAGCAAGTAAAGCATTAAAAACATTAGCAGAAGCAAACTTAGATATTTCAAAATTACACTTAAGATTATTCGGTGAACCAGCAGAAATACAACAAATCAACACAAAAAATGAATCAATGATAGAAACCAATGAAGGATTTGATGTATTAAACAGCGATTGGATGAATAACGAACTTGAAATAATGAAACAATTGGTCAATAAGGACAGGTAAATATGGTAAAAGTAAAACAAAAACCAGTACTCGGATTGGGTCAATGGAGCGTTATCATAAACAACGGTCGATGGCGACCCAGAGATTTTGATATAATAATTATTGAATTTTTGAATTACGCCATGCAAGGAAAAATATCTAAACTTATGGTAGGAGTACCTCCAAGACATGGTAAAAGTACATTAATCTCCAGAAACTTCTGTTCTTATTTTATGACGCATTTTCCAAACGAAAAAGTAATATTATCCAGTTACAGCCAAGACCTCGCACAAAACTTCGGAAGTGAAGTAAAAGGAATTGTAGATACATACGGATATTTAGCACCACATAATGTTAAACTATCAAAACACAGTAAAGCTAACACCAAATTCAAAATCAATGAACCATATGAAGGTAGAATGCTTAGTGTAGGTGCTGGAGGTAGTATTCTTGGTTTCGGTGCTGGATTATTTATTATTGATGACCCAATTAAAAATGTTGCTGAAGCCGAAAGTGAATTAATGCAAGGAAGATTACAGGAATGGTTCGGTGGTACGGCAAAAACAAGGCTGGAAAAAAGGACAAACGGATTGCCACCAATAATGATAGTTATTGCACAAAGGTTGCACGTTAATGATTTACAAGGAATTATTAAGGCAACAGAACCATATATGGATGCAAAAGAAGCTATTGAAATATTGAGAAATGGTGGAACTATTGACCCAAACGTGTGGGTAGATTTAAACCTTCCAGCAATTTGCGAGTTTCCAGAAAAAGACCTTTTAGGTCGAAAAAAGGGCGAAGTGTTATGGGCTGAACAGCGTGATGCAACATGGTTAAACGCTGAAAGAAAAGCTATGGGAAGCTATTTATTTAATTCAATTTACCAAGGAAATCCTCACGAAAGAGACGGATACATCTTCAAAAGAGCTTGGTTCTACGATGAAAATACTGGTTTGCCAGATTGCATTCTCACACCAGAGGAAATACCTCAAGACCTGCCTAAATTGCGTTATTGGGATTTCGCTGCGAATGCGAAAAGAGGAGGACGTCGTGAAGGAGACGAAACAAGTGGCGTTCTAACAGGTTTTGACGGAGAAACCATTTATGTATTGGATTTAATAAACAGCAACTTCACAGCAAACGAAGTTACCAAAGTATTCGACCGTACGTTAAGAAAAGATGGAAGATATGTGGACGTGCGTATTGAAGAAGAACCTGGAAGTGGAAGCCGTATATTGATTGAAAAGTTTATGCACGACCCAGAATACAGGAGATTTAGGATAAGAGGAGATAAAGTAAGATATCCTAAAAATGTAAGAAGTTTCACTTTAGAAGGAATATGTGAAAACCGTAACTTTAAAATGATAGAAGCTCCATGGAATCAGAAAGTACTCGACCAGTTAATAAGTTTCACAGGAGTAGATGGTGAAAGCGACGATATAGTAGATAGTCTTACAGGCAGTACAAACATATGGTGCAAACCAAGAACTAAACTTATTGTTGGAGGATAATAAATGGATTATATCAATTATTGCGAAGAACCAGCTTTTTTTATGAAGATATACAATTCAATTTCAGAAGATAAACGCTATGAGTTTGAAAGAAGATTCAACGAATTTAAGGAAACTTTTTCTGAATATTATGACAATAAATTATTCAATCCGAAAATCAGTTTCAAAGACAGTTACATTATAATAGAACAAGATAATGTGCTAGTATGCAGGATTGATTTAAGAGAAGATTTGAACGATAAAATAATAGTAAGCGAAGATTTACTTGAAGATATTCTGCACGAATTCAATACGTCGCATGGATTATATGTAACGGATAATTTATCAGATGATGGAATTAAATTCAAGTTGGATTTTGACGAAATTTGTGGTGAAATTGAAAGAATACTTGAATAGGTGTTAATTATATGACGAAGGCTGTTTCAAAAGAACGGTCAAGAAACACTCAAGCAAAAGCATTTGTAGTTACAAAGAAAGACGGTGAATACAATTTAGTTCCATGGGAAGTCTTGGAAAGTTATAGTATTAAAGAAGATTCAGATGCTATTCCTCAAAGTAAGGATATAAGTGATGAAGATAATTTTGATTATCAGAAATTCAGAAAACCACAGTTCAATCTTCGTAAATTATGTGATTTGCTTGATTACAACACATATCATAGGCGTTGTTGCGAAGTAGTAGCACAAGATGCAAGTGGTTACGAATATAACATAGAACCTATAGATAGTGATGAAGACAATACAGATAGTTTTCTTGACCAAAAAGAATTTATAGAAAATTTTATTCAAAATCTCTATACTCCTATCAACACAACCCTTTATCGTTTTTGTTATGATAAAAGAGCTATGGGTTGTGCAAGTATAGAAATTTTAAGACAAGACAATAGTTTGTCTCCTATTTCTGATTTACGACATATTACAGTTTACAATATGAGATTACATCGTGATGGTGTAAGAGTATTACAACAGCAAGGAACACGAAAACGATGGTTTATATTGTATGGTAAAAATTACACACCAGATGGCGTTCCTTTTGATGTTAATTGTGAAACAGGAGAAATGGTCGAATATGGTAGTTTAAAACCAAGCGAAAGGGCAAACGAACTCATATGGGGTCAAGATTACAGCCCACACAATATCGATTATGGAAGTGCAAAAGTAATTCCATTAATTAAAGTAATTTATGGAGATTTAAGCCGAGACCGTTACAATCAGAGTTTCTTTGACAATTATGGTATGCCATCATACGCTGTAACGGTAACAGGAGACTTTGACGCTGGTCCTCAACCTGGCGACCCAGATTATAAATATGAAGAAACATTTGAATATCAGATTAAACAACAGTTGCAAAACGTTATCAATAAACCATACTCCTCTGTAATATTAATGATACCAAGTATTGAAGGAGATGTAGGTGTGAATTTACAACCACTAAACATAGGTAGTGGTGGTGAAGAAGCTGGATTCAGATTATTCAGAGCTGATAATCGTGATGAAATACTGGCAGGACATGGCGTTCCACCTTATCGTATAGGTATAAGCGTGGAAGGTAGTCTTGGTGGTAATGTAAGTAGCGAAAGTAGTGTTATTTACACTACAAGTATAATTCAACCTATTAAGAAGATGAACGAAGATTTATTAAACAACTTATTTTACACAGAATACGTTCATCAGAAAAGAATTAACAACGAACCTTATTTTGTAAGTGGAAAATACTTGAATTGGGTATTTAAAATCTCTGAAATCGACAAAAGAGATTATCAGCAAGACCTATACAACGCTAAAGAACTTTTCCAAATGGGAGCTATCACTCCAAGACAAATTACCGAAACACTTGGAAAACCATTCAAAGCATTTGCTGACCCAAACAATCCATTATTAGATGAGTATTACGTTAATGGTGTACCTATGAAAAAATTGTTTGAAACGGATGGTACAGAGCCACTTAGCAATGAATCACCTAACGACACATTGCAAAATAACAAAAGTATCGTTCGAAAGAACGAGCAAAGCGAATAAAAATTAAAAAAATGATTTTATGTGATTAGATGACAACAAAAGTTAAGAATCCAATAGTTTATGTTCCAGTATACATACCAGATACTCCAGATTGTGAGTACAAATTTGGTGAACGTAAATTATCAAAAGAAAAGATAAAATATTTGGCTCGTACATTCAACAAGTACAAAATTATCGACCTTCAACACGAATATGGAAGAAGACTACTTGATGGTAAGAAACCTATTCAAAGAGGCGAAGTGCTTGGAAGTTACATAACTTCCAAAAAACTCACGTTGAAAGGATTAGATGGATTAATAAGACAATATCCAGAAGGAACATGGATTCTTAAAATCAAAATTACAGATAAAACAGCGATGATGTTATATTACAAAGGTCAATTAAGTGGTGTAAGTGCCACAGCGAAAAGAAGAAATGATGCTAATTTCCTATTGTGGTACGCATCTAGAAAAAGTGTGGATAAAGTTCCACGAAGAATTTTGCTTTCTAGTATAAAAGACCCAGTAGTATTTACTGTAAGTCTGGTAAAGAAACCTTGTGTATACGGAGCTAAATTTTGTAATAAATCATGTATGATAAAAAATACGAAATATATGGAGGATAATAGTATGTCAATCATGGATACAATTAAAGAAAAATTAAACACAGCACTCGAAGACATCGACCTCGAAGAACTTGAAGAAAGCAGAAAAAGTGAAGAGGAAGAAATAGAAAATATCGAGGAAGAAGAACAAACAGAACCAGAAGAAGCTGGTGAAGAAGGAACTGGCGAAGAAGAAGAAACCGATGAAGAAGAAATCGAAGAACAACTCGAAGAACAGGAAGAAAGTGCAAAATCATACGTTACCAAAGAAGAAGTAAAAGATATGTTTAAAACAGGTTTCCAGCAAGTAAGAGGCGAACTCGAAACTATGGTGGACAGTACAATAACCGAAAGTATATCAGCACTTCAAGAAAGTCAAAAAGAAGCACTCGGATATGTAACAGGAGATGACGTAAAAAGCATTTTCGAAGAAGAGTTTACAACCTTCAAAACAGATTTCGAAAAAGAATTGAAAGAAAGACAAGAAGAAAGTATCAAACAATTCAGCAAAACAATAGATACTCAAACTACACCAGTAGTGGAAAACCAACAGGAAAAAGAACAACCTGTAAACAAATTATTTGCAGATAGAGACGCAAACGGATGCAAAATAAGATAAGATAATTTATTATTAAAAAGTGGAGGAGATAAATATGGCTAATACAACCGTATCAAACGAAGAAATTATGGCAAAATTAGACGCTTCATTCAAAGAACTTGTAGGTGGACATTTATACGAAGGAGGTACAAAAGTCGGTGCTGACGCTATGCGTGTAGCCGACTTTGGGGCTAGTGTACTCAAACCAGAATACTTCGAAGACTTCGTCATATGTGCAACACGTGAAAGTACTATCTTCAACGACGCAAGAAGAATAATCATGGATAGTCCAATCGTCGGAATTGACAGAACTGGATTCACAGAAAGATTATTAGAACCAGGAGAAGAATTAGTAACTCCAAACCGTAAAAAACCAAAATTCGCACAGGAAAGACTTGTAGCAAGAGAATTAATTGGAGACGTAGGTATTTCTGACCAAGCACTCCGTAGAAATAAAATGAGAGAAAATTACGTATCTCTTATGATTGACATGATGGGAACTCAAGGTGGACAAGATTGGGAAAGTTACTCTGTATTATGTAACACCAATATAAACCCAGACGACGACCCATTACTTGCATCAAACGACGGATGGATTGCAAAAGCAAGAAACCACATCTACGGTGGAGGAAGAAAACAAGGAGACGATTTCGACGGAACTGACCCAATAGCAATGTTCAACGAAATGCTCAAAAGATATCCTAAAAACTACTTACGTAACAGAAGAAACTTAGTATTCTACGTAGATTCTGATGTTTATTCTGATTACATCGACATTAAAGGTGAAAGACCAACAATTGTCGGTGATAACACCATCGAAACCAACATCGCAAGACCATACAAAGGTGTAAGAGTTGAAGAAGCACCTGTATTAAACGAAGCAAGAGATATTCCAGAAATCGATGCAACAGCAATGCTCGTAGACCCTAACAACCTAGTATATGGTATTTTCGAAGAAGTAACCCTCGAACCAGAAAGAACTGCAAGAGGAAGAATGACTGACTACGTAATGACAATGGAAGTAGACCAAGCATACGAAAACCCATACGTAGCAGTAATTGCACATCCAAACACCAAAGAAGAAGACAGCTTAGCAAGAAGCGAATACAGTACAAGACCAAACTGTCGTGAGAAAGTAGCTAACGGACAGTTAGTACCTGCTGACCCAGATACAGGAAACGGTGGATAAAACCACCCTTAAATACTTTTTTTTATTAGGAGGCATGATTTATTGGACAATAAAATGCTCTCCGAAGGAGGCAAAATCAAAAAACCATCATTTGCCTATGACTGATTAAAAAGAAGGAGGCTATACAAATCATGATGGAAGATAAAATAATAAATGATGTACTAATGTATCTCGACGGATGGCATTTAGAAAACAAATCTCCACATAACAGGCACAAACCAAAACATCCAAAACATCCAAAATATATAGATGCCTTCAACGAAGATAGCGAAGACATAGAAGATAGTAATTATAGAAAAGCAGTAACTGGAAAAGAAATACTTGACATGTATGATGTAGCAAAAATACATGTACTCAATTATATCAAACGACCTGTATTTCCAAGAAGTCCTACAACACACATAGCATTATGTATGTGGACAGCAGGATTACTTTCTCAAAAAGCAAGATTCAGAAAACAAAATACAGAAAACAGTTACAATCTTATAAAAGAAGCAAAAAAATTACTCAAACCACATATAAAACATGATTTCAGAATCGAAACAATAAGTGGACCAGAACCAGAATGCGATGTAGAACATTATAGACTCCATCATCATGGACATGAACACAAATGCAAAAAACCAGAGCCATGTACCTGTATGAAAGGACATAACTATAAATCAAAACCACATCACAAACACAAACAGTTTCCACCACAATTAGAATACGATGTGCCAGAGTGGGATGATTTTTTTCTGAAGAAAAACCAAGTTACCCTTAAAGTATTACCTTTCAAAGGAAACACTGGTGAAACCAAAACACTCAAAGCATTAGTACGTGATATACATGGAAGAAGAATTCAAGATGGAATCGTAAGGTTTTATCTCGAAGACGATGAAGATGAATATAATTATTAAAATAAATAAAGGAGAAAAAGTAATATGACTAGAACTCAAATAGGAACAGCAACAGTAGAAAATGGAGTAGCAGAAACAAGTTATACCATACCAAACGATACTGCAACAGGTAGTCACACCCTTTACGGTGTATACCAACAGAACGATGGATATATGGAAGCAGAAGGGTACAACACTCTTGAAGTAAGAATCCACACAGTAACAACCATACAGGATTTAGTAGCTTCCATTGGAGAAACAGCCTCATTTGTAGCAAATGTGAAATACAATACCAATCAAAATGTAAACGAAGGTACGGTACAGTTCCAAATGGACGACTCAAACATAGGAAGTCCAGTAAATGTATCTAACGGGGTAGCAACACTCCAATACGAGATTCCAGGAAACACCACAGACGGTGAACACGAAATAACAGCAACATTTATCCAAACAACCACATATGGTGCATCACAAAGTTCAACAGGAATATGTACAATTCGTCAAGGAACAAGTGTATTAGTACAAAATGTATCTGCAAACAGAGATACTTCTGCTACAATAACAGCAACCATTACCGATAATGACGGAGACAATGTAACAAGTGGTACTGCACAGTTATACATCGACAACACAGCACAAGGACAACCAGAAACTGTGTCAAATGGAAGTGTATCCTTCACATACGCAGTAGCAAACAACGCTGTATTAGGTGGACACACCATAAAAGTAGCATATCTCGGAAGTGACTCTGGTGATGACCACCTCGACCCAGCAGAAGGAACTGGTACTTTAACAGTAAGAACTCCGACAACTCTTACAGCAGTTAATGTATCTGCCAACGCAGGAGACCAAGACATACCAATCACAGTAAGAGTAACTGACCCTAACAACACAACCATCACAAGTGGTACAGTAAACATTACTGTAGGAAGCGATTCAGCAGTATCTGCTAACGTAAACGCTAGTGGTGAAGCAACAATTGCTTATGATATTGATTCCAACGCACCACATGGAACAATCAACTTCACAGCAACATATATTGAAAACAATGATTACCAAGGAAGCACAATGGCAACAGCTGGAGTAATAACCATACGTGAAGGAGTAACTATCGTAGTAGATAGTATAAGTGCTGAACTCGGTGATGAAATCACTCTCGGTTCAACCGTTAAAGATTCCAGCAACAACAATGTAAACACAGGTACAGTAATCTACGAAATAGAATAGGATTAATTTCCTACTCTTTAACTTTTTTTTAATCAAACCAACAGAGGTGAATCTGGTTTGACAAACGAAAGAATAGCCAAAGCTACTGCAAACGTACACAATGGTAGAGCAACAACATCTTCATTAGTGTACGAATCTGGGAAGAACAGGTCAAGTTTAGTTCCTGGAAACGATTATACTGTAACAGGCGTATATCAACAGAACGATAAGTACAAAGAAAAACTTGGAACAGCCACACTTAGAATGTTAAAATGTCCAACAACATTATCAATAAGTGGGAATACAGAAGTTAATTATGGAGACAGTATCACTCTCACAATAACTGTATTGGAAAACAAAAACCATACTTTGTTAAGTAGAGGAACAGTAAGCGTATATGACGGAAACGAATGTATACAAAGTAATTATGCAATAACAGGTAACAGTACAACAATAACATTCGTTCCACCAACAGCAGGTACTCATGATGTTTACGCCATATACCACGATAGTGGTGTTGAATATAACAGCAGTAACAGCAATCACCTTGAGATAACAGTTAGTAAATTAAACAGTAACATTACAAACAATACTGATAGCATTCTTCTTAATTTAGGTGACAGTTACACATTCACAGGAACATTAAGTGATAGTAAAGGCACTTTATCATCACAAAATATCCATTTAGTTGATTATGACAACAGTACCATATTACAGACAGCAACCACTAACAATAATGGTGAATACAGTATAACATACACACCACAGAACAGAAATGTAAGTGGTAATAACGTTTATCTGAAATATAATGGTGATGACAACCATAACGGAACGAGCAAAAGTGTAGGAGTAACAATCAGACACGAAACCAATTTAAGTGTTGCAGATGAAACCAAACATACTGATGATATAATAGATATAACAGCTCTTGCTGTAGATGAAAACAAAGCCAATGTGACAACAGGAACGGTTGATTGGTTAATCTTCCCAGAACACCAAATCGAACTAACCGAAGATGAATGGAGTTATGGAAAATTTGAAAGTACAACTATACCAGATGCTTCTTTAATTGCTCCAACAATAACCAATGGAGAACTCTCAACAGGTAGAGGAAATGTAGTATACTACAACACAGCATTACCAAGTGACTTATCAGAATATACATTACGAGTCAAATGTCATGGAACAAGACTCTACAACAGAATAGGAATAAGCACAATAACAACAAACAATGACAGTACAATCACTATTGACACATCAAAAGCAATATTCGCAAAAGATTTAGTAGGTGCTGAGAATGATGACACAACGTATGATATTGAATTCAAATTTTTGAATAGTATTTGTTATGTTTTCGTGGATGGTAATTATACTGGAAGGAGTATGGAATATAGTAGTGTATCTGATGATTTGTACCTTGTAGCATTCAGTAATAGTCAATACGGTGGTAGTCTTACACCAGTTGTAATTGAATCATTGAGTTATGTGGATTGTGTAGACTTGAACACTATCAAGTACGGAGAGGACAATGACTACAGTATAACAAAATATGCAAACAAAGTTTATTCAACTTTCACAACAACTTTCCCATTTGAATATAGTAGTAGTTCTGGTTCAGCTCCTGTTGTCAATCAAGATGGCAGTTTAAAGGTAGGAACAGGATGGCTAACTGACTGGTTCTACTATGAAAATGATGAAGACTGGATTGTGGAAGTTGAACTGAAAATAAACACTCTTAATACTTCATCATTGGGTATTCATACTGATAATGTGGGTGATGGACACAATATGGGTATATGGAATATTCATGGAAAATGGATAGACTTCAATGATAATACGGATAACGGAAATACAAGATATACATTAGATGATATTTCTTATGGTAATGGAAGTACATTAAAAGCCAGAATAACAAAAAATGGTCAATACATCACATGGCAAATAACCGATGAAAATAACAATACCCATACGGAAGAGTTCACGAACTTCACACAAACAAGAAATACAAGATGTGCAACACGATGCAACGGAGCAACAACAGATATAGACTTGCTTAATTATACACGATTAACCAAAATAGAAAAAGATGAAACTGGAGAAGAAGGCAATGATTAGAACGAGTAGTACTGAAATACAAAACATTTTGGGAGGACAATAATAAGATGATAACACTTGATGTTAAAAATACAAACACATGGACAGTAGTACAAGCAGAAGGATACACCACCACACCAACAAGTATAACAGATACAGGATATGATGTAGGATATGGAAACAGATGCTTCTTCTACGAAATTACTCCAGGAACAGAGAAAACATTTATAATTAATTATCATCGAAGTACTGCTACCCTATACTTCGGATTATACAGATATAATAGTAGTACAAGTTATAACCTCGCACAAATAAATGAAAGAACTGTAAGTGATGCAGGAGGAACAGTAACTAGTGGAGTCCATACAATAATAATTGTTACACACAGTGATAAAACAGTAGACTTCTATTATGATGGATTAAAAGTAATAACAAGAGAATTATTTGGAACAAACCCTTATCAAGCGATGGCAATAAATTACAATCCTGGTAGTACTCAAATAGTTACAGATGTAAAAGTACTTGATTATTGCCTCTCTGAAAACGAAATAAAATCAAACTGCATAATTAAAACATCTAACATGGCAAACGGTCAATCCAATCTCCCAACATACCCATACAACTACATCGACAAAGAATATCTAGAAGGAAAATGTATTGTTAAAACAAGATATATGGAAAATGACCAATATATAGCCGATGGACCAGTATTCAGCAATTTAAATATCAGCAAAAGAACTCCAAAAGTAGGAGACACTTCCACAAACGATGAATGGGAAAATATAACTTACACCCATGAATTAACAGGAACTAAACCCACATCATCTGACGGAAAAATCATAAACAACGGAAGAGAGGGTGCTGAAGGAATGTTGTGGCTGGAAAAAATACCTATAGGTTCGGTTTTAAGAATAAAAACAAGTAATCCTGGAAGATATTACCAACAATTAAAGCTCCTTCTTTCTGATTCATATGATTCATTTGGTGCAGTGATGGGAAAGATACTGGTGCAAGACGGTATTATACGTTATGAAGATATAGCGAATACTCGTCTTACCATATATTTTGAAGAAAACATATCCAATAATGCCCAAACATGGGAAATAAAAACATACACCACAGGCGAAACGACAGTCAAAAGAGGTTCGGAAACATGGTCTTTCCAACTGGAACATTTACATACTGGTTGTTATTGTGTCTTAAATGATTGTGATATTGATTCAATTGAATGGGATTGGATTTCTGATGAGATTCCAGAAACCATCGTGGATGGTAATGATTAATCAAAGGAGAAGTATATGATGGAAAAAACGCAACGGTATTATATTCTTCGCTTGGTTAAACTCATAATTTTATGGTCTATTCTTATCACCATCATGTTTGCCTGTTTAATCAGAGATTGCACCAAGGTGGATTATTTGTATATATTGGTTGATTCAATACTTCTTTTTACTGACTTATACATGATATGGTTCACATACAAACGAATAAAAGAAGAATTAGATGAGGCGTGATTGAATGCCTGGCTGGTATGGACATGATATTGATTTACAAGTAGATACTAGTGGTTTGAGAGCAAATATTGACCTAGCATCTCCATGTGATGTACTAGCTGTCGAAGTGAATGCTGACCTTGCAGAAATAGGAGCAAAAGCAAACGCTGGAAAAAGCAGTATTATTAGTGAAATTGCTGAAGCGAGTCGAGATACGCAGGTACAGGCACTTACCAGTTATGGAAGTAATAAAACTGGTACATTAGCTGGAAGTATTACACCAGAAGTTAGTGGAAGCCACGCACACGTAGGTACTGATTTATTCTATGCAGAATATGTTCATGATGGTCGTGGAAGTGTTTCTGCTGGTGAAGGAGTATTGCATTTCTTTAATGATGGTGAAGAAGTGTTTGTTAAAAGCGTAGGTCCTAGTTCACCAAGACCATATACTGACGATACAGGAATGTTGGATATGAGAATTGAAGAAATCATGAATAGTTTCATGGAGTCAATATTATGAATAAAAAAGAAGGTTGTGAATGGTTAGAAAGCCATGTAACAATCCATAATCTTCTTGTCAAAGCACAGGAAGTCGATGAAGAATTAGAAAAGTGTTCTATTCAACTCATGGATGGTTCATATTATAATGAAGACATGGAAGAAGTGAATAGAATATATATTGTCAGAGGCAAGACACAGAATATGCGTAAGAACGCTACAATAAACTCACACATGTACATAGCACATATAGAAATAATCATACGAACCAGTAAGTTTGACGTACCGACAGCAACACGTACACTAAATAGTCTTGCCAGATGTGTAGATGCTTATATAAATATAAGCAATATTGGTGCTTTCTGTTATCTTTATCAGATAGTACCAATGTATGATAACAATGGATTACTTCATGAATACAGATTAGTATATTACTGTCATGAAGTACAAGAACTCGAAAATTACCCAAAACTTTGTAAAAATTTAGAACTATTTCTTAAAATTACAAGTAGTATTCGTGGCGAGAATGAAATACAAAGAGATTTTCCTCTAAGTATAGACTCTCACGAAGAAGATAAATTATTTGATTATGATAATATACCTTTCGGAGGAGGTTAAGATAAATATGACATTTCCATTAAATTTTGGAACAGATATTAAAACAAGAGTTGTATTAAGCAACGAAACTTCACACACGTCAATAACTCAAGGTATGGCTGGAAAAGTAGGAGTTATTGGAGCATTTCCAACCGACAGGACAGATGTAGTAGCAGTAAGTAGTTACCCAGAGTTTCTTTCAGAATACAATTTAAAATCAACAAAACAGGAAGACCAGTACGACGGAATGAGAGCTTTAAAATACATTTTTATGACTCAATTTCCAAATATTCCAGGAGCAACCAGCGTAACATGCGTAAATATAAACGGAGTCTATTCTCCAGAATCAGATTTAACAGTAGAAGCTAATGATTCTGTTGTTACTATGAAGGCTGATGTAGAAAATAGAATAGCTGAATTAAATAGTAAAATAGCCACAAAAAAACAAAGAAAACAAACCTTACAAAACAAAACCAATAAAACACCAGAAGAAACAGCAGAACTTGCTGGTCTTGGAACAGAAGAACCAAATAATTCTGGTGAGTATGTTGGTGAAATAGGTGCACTTGCAAAAGAAAGAGATACTTTAGTAGAAAGTTTAGCAACATTTAACCAATTGGTAGACAAATATGTGGAAGAAGGTATTGCTCGAATATCAGCAGATAGACATCTAACATTCAACAAACTAAAAACAGCTTTAACCCAATTAGCTGAAGAAGACCTTGATTTATTATTCATCAGTTCTAATTTATGGGATTGTACTGAAGGTTTTGATGGTGATGATGACGAAGATGTTGATAGCAAAGGTCAAGCAAGACATATTGGAATAGTGTATGAATATATTCTTAATTTTATTAATGAAGGATTCAGCAGTCATCACCCAATATCATATATTGGTCAGATAAGCACCAAAGCACAAAGTGATATAGATACATTTAAAAACAACGGTGGTTTAGGAACAGGGCTTATCAATGTAGAAGGTAACGGTGAACTTCCAGTTTATGATAAAGATGAAGGAAAATGGGATTTCTCAAAAGTAAATTCCAATGATGATTGGGGGGCAAAACAAATCGCAAGTATGTTTACCAACCCAATGAACGAATTAAGTACTTGTGGGTTATATTTCCAAAATGCAACAATAAACGATGAAGCAGTAGGTCCTATGGAAGTATCTGCACACATATGTGGTTGGATTGCTGGAATGAGAGTGCATCAAGACATTACATATCAAACAATTCCAGGATTGACCCAATTAGGTCCAAAAAACTCTGGAGAAATTTACTTCGGAGAAAAAGATGCTGGAACTATATTAAACAACTATGGTATTCAAATAATCAAACCTAAAAACAGATTGGATAAAACATATTACGTAAACAACAGTATAATGCCAAGTGGTTGGCACACAAACCATGTCAGAAGCGTAATGTATTTACTCAAAAAATACGCATTTGAAGCAGGTTTAGGTATAAACAACTTCACAGCAAATGTAGAAGCATTCAGAGCATCATTAGAAGCAGTCAGTAAAGAAGTGTTAAATGAAAACGAACTGATAAGAAGTATTGCTATAGGTGATTTAAAAGTAATTAACAATTACCATATATTCGTACCTATCGATATTATACTAGCTGGTGTGGTAACCAAGATTAGTGTTGGAGTAAGTATGGCTCTTGATGAAACAGGAACAGCTGGAGCAACACAAACAACAACTGGATACAGTTTCTTTTATTAAAGGAGGTTAAATAATGGCAAAAACTAGAACATTATACAAAACAGATGTTTACATAAACAAAGTACCTATAGGCTGGACAAAAGAAATCAGTTTCGAAGCTGATTACGGAAATAATCAAGAACCGACCCATAGTGGTAGAATGACGAGAAACAGCAGATTCCCAGGCTGTGAAATAACAATCAACAAATTAACCAAGTTTGACCCTGTTGAAGAAAACGCTGTTCTCGGAGCAATCGATGTTCTGGCAGAAAGAGGTGGAACAGTAACAATGATTACCAAAGAACCTCTCGGAACATTAGTAATCAACGCTTATGGATGCAGACCAGATAGTGAAGAATGGACAAACGAAGCAGATGAGTTCCTCGAAACAGAATTTAGTCTACAAGGCGAAGAATGGGAAAGAGAGTTTAGATGAGTCCATTAACATTAGATGGCAAAAAAATAATAATATCTGTCAAAGATGAAAACAACAAAATTAAAAAAATAGAATGTGATAATTTACACAAAGCATTATTATATGTAAGAAGTAAATAATCACATTTTTTAAACTTTTTTAGGAGGATAAATAATGAATCAAGAAGAATATGAAAAATTAAAACAGGAATTGGAATCAGAAAAAAACAGAATAACCAGAGAAGTTGTAGAAAAAGCCCCAGAATCCGAACAAATAACAAGCGAAGACATAGACAAAATGATAGCGATAAGTGAAACAATAATCACTGATGAAGAAAAAGAAAAAATATTAAACAAAGAAGACGAAGACAAAGAACAGGCATTGAAAAAATTTGGTGGTAAAACATTAACAAAAGTACCAGAATTAAGTGAGTTCCTTAGAAGCGAAGAACATTTAAGATTAGGTACTCATGCAAGAATACCAGTACCATTGGAATTAAACGGACATCCAGTAAAAGTATTCATAAGACCATTAAGTCGAAAAGAATTAATAGAATGCAGAAACAGAGCAGAAAACAAAGGACATCAAGATGTGGATTATGAAGCAATATTGATGACTTGTACTGATAGTGATGGAAACCCATATACTGAAAAAGACCTTTCAATCTTCGGATACGGACACATGCAAACAATAGCAGAAGCAATAATTATAGCAAGTGGTGAAAGTCCAGAAAATACTCAAACTGCCTTAAGAGACCGTTTGATAGATGAATTTCTCGAAAAATTTACGCCTAAAACCTAGAGGTAAATGGGCATTCATAACTCAAACATTTTGGGCATCAAATTATGATGCAAATATAATCTTCCAAAATTACCCAGATTTGACCACGTATCAAGAAATCATACTTCAGATAATGTTTGAACAAATATTAACATTCAAACGAAAACAAAGTAAAGGAAATGTATTTCCAATTATACCATAAGAGGTGAAATATATTGGCAGACGAATTTGATAAATTTCATAAAGAACTGCGAAAAATGATACAAAGTGAAACAAGAGTGGCATATCCAATTATTGGAGTGGTTGTTAATGTAAGTCCAACCAGAGAATATTGTGATGTAGAAACAGACGATGGTGTAATAAGTAATATACCAGCACATGGTATGCCAGTAGTTGGAGATAGTGCAATAATTCATTTCATCAACGGAAATTATGAACAACCAGTAGTGGATTGTGCAAGAAGATTACCAACGCCAGAATCAGAAATAATGGATATGTATCAAAGCCAGTGTTTCAATTTCCATAATAACGGAGATTTCAGTTTCCAAAAAGAAGGATATGAAGGAGATTTCACACTATGGGATGGAATAAATGATGACGTTACTGGAAATGATACTTGCTGTAAATTAGAAGAAGGACAACACATTTCATTCACAGTAGATTTGAGTGAATGTAAGAAAGATGTATTCAAATTTCAAGCAATGTATAGAGGAATAAGTTATCTTGTAATAAAAGTCGAAGATGTCGATACAGGCGAAACAATAAAGAATTTACCTGTGAATATCGGCGAAGAATTTGCAGTATGGGGTAGTAAATATGGAAGATATAACTGGGTATACAATAAAGAAGCGTATTTATTGGAAGACCATGAAAAAGTAAAATTCACTATAACTAATATGGACGATGAAGAACACGAACGGATAATCAACGGCGTGAGAACCAAAGTCAAAGAACCCATGTTAATCGATGCAATATTAGTTTATGAGGAAAATTCTGATACTGGCTATTATTATAGTCCAAATGATATGACCACCTTTGTAAAATCATAAAAAAATAACTCTTTTTTTTACACGAAACAACTCTTTTTTTAAATAAATTTACTTATTTTAATTATTAATTATAAAAAATTCCAAAAAAACTCACTTCGGACGATGATAAAAAATGGCTGGAAAATCCCATAATTATACAATGAATTTGAGCATAAAAGCACAAGCTGACGGTATAGGAAAAACCAACAGCGAAATAACCCAACTAAATAACGAAGTAAAAAGATTAGATGGGAAGAAAATAGACCTAAAAATAAGTTTAGGTAGCAAATTAGGAAAAGAAATAGATTCATTGGTAAAAAGCATAGGAAATATTGAAAAATCTTTAAACAGCATTTCTTCAAAAGGTTTACAAGGTTTAGAACAGGCTATTGGAAGTGTTGGAAAAAGCACAGATGCTACAGCATCAGCTATAGGCAGTTTACAAAAATCAGTTGATGGAATAAGTGCCAGAGGTATTCAAAGTTTAGAACAGGCTGAAAGTTCAGCAATTAAAGGTGCTGAAGATTTAGCAAGTGCGATGGGTCATGTACAAACAGCATCAGATAGTATAAGTGGTAAAGGATTAGAAAATCTCCAAATGAACGTTTCAAAAACAGAAGATGCTGTTACGGATTTAGCCAGTCAAATGGAAAAATTAAGCACCACGAGTGGTCTTAGTGATAACTGGAACAACAGTTATGGTGGACGTTATGGTGGAATGCGTTATACAGGACAAGGTAAGGGGTTAAACGACCTAGTATCATTCATAGGTGGTGGAAAAACTTCTGCTGAATTGACTTATGAAAACGCAATGTCAAAAACAAGAAATATGGCTGTAGCAAAATCATGGATACCAGAAGGTGGAGTTACTGGATTCGATGCTTACTGGGAATTAGATGAAGCAACAAACAAAAGTTTAATGAGTTTAAACAAATTGGGGGCAGCTACGAACGCTTGGGCTGCAACGAGTGGTGCTTCAGCAAAAGATATTGCAAACCACGCACAACACCTAGCTGATTTTGGTACAATGGTAATTGGGTTAGGTTATACTGAAGACGTAGCAGAAACAGCCGTTATGAAGTTAGCAAGAGGTTTACATGGTACTTTCGCAGCTTTAGACCAATATGGTATCACCAAAGAAAGTTTAGTCTCTACTGGAAAGTGGAATGGTGATGAAAGCGATTTAGACGGATATATGGAAGCTGTAAGTGAATATTCTCAAAGAATGTCTCAACAGTTAATGAATACGCCAACAGGTCAAATGGCGACGTTGTCCAAAAGTGCAAGTCTTGGTGGGTATGCTTTAGGTCAAATCGAAGCAGAAATGATGACAAGTGCTGTTAGTGGATATAAGTACTGGGATGACAGGATAAGAAGTTTAACAAAAAACATGGGTATTGGTGCTACAGTAAGAGACAATATGGGAAACGCCATTTACAGAAAACCAGAAGAATATGAAAGAGATGACAAAGGAAATATTCTTTATGACGATAACGGAAATCCTAAAGTCAAAAAATGGAAAAAATATTGGGCAAAAGACGAATACGACCAAAACGGTAAGAAAACAGGTACTGGCTTATATACCCAAGGTGAAAACGGAGAAGAAGTGAGAGTAGAAAGCCTAGAAGAAGGATTAGCTGAAGGATTCCAAGAAGAAAAAACAGGATTCAGCTTATCTTCGGCAATAATTCTCGCAGAACAGGCAACTTCAGCATATAGAACATTAAAAGACACAGTATTGGGTACTTTTGCAGAGATAAGAGATTTTAGAAGAATAAGACAAGTCGGATTAAGAAACATATTCAAAGGTGACGATTACCAATATATTGATGGAAAATTAGTTAAAACACAAATGGCTGATGCCTGTAACGAAGCAAGTAAAGGTTGTCCAGCTACAGGAGGAAAAGGTGGTTCTGACAAAGGAAAAAACAAAAGAAAGAAAAGAAGTAGAATTGGTCGTTTAAGAGACAAAATTGGTCGTAAATTCAATTCATCTATTTCAAACCCAGATTTTAAAGGATATACATCTTCGATAGGTCCTGAAAAGGCACAAAACAAAAAAACACCATCGGAAAAACATAAAACCAAATTAGCCAAAGAACATGGTTACAAAAAAACCAATAAAAGAGGAGATTATAATTTAAAAAATGCCGTCGAAGGATTAAATTTACTAGATACTATCGACTCTGGAAGAAAAGACAAAGGAAAACGAAAAGAATACAAAGGAAAAATAGAAGACACCGTTCCTAAAATGAAAGGTGGAAAAACCATTTCCGAATCAGAAGGCATTAAAAAAGGAAATAGAAGAACTTCAAAAGATGTCGGAACAGGACCTAAAATCAAATCAAACATTCAAAAAATATGGAACAAACTGTCTCGTGAACTCGAAGAAACTGGACAAATATCTTCAAAAAGCCGTATTGCTGATTTTACAGGTCAATCTTTGGGAAGCAGGTCTGATTTACCGAATATGAAAACAGGACATATTGACGAATCAAAAAACAAGAAAATAACTCATGGTGAATCACAAGGAGTCAAAAAACGTTTAAAAAACGCTGACTTAAAAGGAGCTATTGAAAATACTCAACAAATGGGTAAAAAAAGACCTGCTTGGCAAACAAGAGCTACATTAAACGAAAAGAGAAACGCCGAAAAACAAGCACAAAGAGACAAAACCAAACCGACGTTTGGAAAAACGCAAAATAAAGTAGGATATTCAACAAGAAAAAATTTAGACAAAGTAAGAAAAAATGATTTAGCAAAACGAGATTCCAAAAGAAACCAATACGTAAACAAATATGGTGGATATCAAAAAAGGACATTAGGTGCAATTTATGATGTAGGTCAATTAAAAAACAAAGCATCGAAATACATAAACGCCAAGAAAAAATTAGTTTCCAGAGAGTGGAATTTAGGAAAATGGGTAGCCGACAGAAATTCTAAATCATGGGGTAAAAAAGGAAGGCAGTTACCTTATACAGCATGGGACAAAGCAAAATCTGGAGCAAGAAGTGCATACGGTGCATTACCTTTCAGCGACCAAACAAGAAGCACGTTGAGTAACGCTTATGGTTCATTAGCTATGCAAGGAAGCTTCCTAAAAAACGGAGTCAAAAATTCACGTGCTTGGGGGGCTATGAGTAAAGTAGGTGGTGAAATAAAAGGAAACGCTTCAGCTTTTGGTCAAATGACTGGTTTCACTCCTTGGTTCAATCAAACAAAGGTTGGAAAAGGAGTTCAATCTGTCAAAGAAAAAGGTGTAAAATCAACAGTAGGTAAAGGGGCATCAAAAGTCGCTGGTGGAATGAAATCTATTGGAGGTTCAGCTCTTAGCACAGCAAGTAAAGGTATAGGAACAATGGCTTCTGGGTTAGGAAAAGTATCTGGGTTGGTAAGTGGTATTGGAATGGGCTTTTTAAGCATATTAGGACCAATAGGTGCTGTTATAGGAGGTGTAACTCTACTTCTTGGTATTCTTGATATGTTGGGAGTTGATTTGAGTCCACTTCAAGAAGCATTTGGTGGATTTATTGACGCAATGAAACCAGCAATACAAGGTCTAAATGAATGGATTTCTGGTGTAGCCAAAGAATTAGGACCAATATTAACTCAAGTAGGACAAGTACTTGGTCCAGTATTACAAACAATAGGTTCTCTACTAGCTGGAGGTCTAGGAGCTTTAGCAAGTATCTTAGGTCCGATAATAGACGGTTTAGGTAAAATATTTGGAGGTGAAGGAGGAATTGGAAGTTTATTTGACTCGTTGAAAAACGGTGCTGAAGGATTGAAACCATTGGCAGATACAATAAGTCAATTAATGCAATTAGGTGCAGATAATGCAGGACAGTTCATAGGACACGCACTCGACGGTATTGGAGAATATTTAAAGCACGTTGTCGCAGAAGCTGGAACTGCATTTGGTCAATTCTGGATAAACTTAGGTAACGGAATGAGTACAGCTATAACTACTGTTGGAACATCAGTAACAACAGCTATCGATGCTTTAAAAGCTTCAGTAGTTGCTTTAATAAACGGAATAGGTTTCGCAATAGGTTCTCAAATTACTGCTTTAGGTAATGCTATAGTTATAGGATTATCTGCCATATCTCTTGCAATAGTCGAATCGTTCAATGGATTTGCCCAAGTAGTGTTACAAGCAACTGGAGATGCTTATTGGGCTATACTGCAATTCCAAGGACAAGCTGTACAAGCGATGAAAGACACAGCAACACAGATGGTTGATGGATTCACATCCAACTTTACAGGTATAGCAGATGCAGTAGATGCCGAAATGAGTGGAGCATACTCTTCTCTTTGTTATTGGGGCGATTTAATGATAGCAAAAGCAGAAGAAATAGGGGCTAAAATGTCAGAAGCTTATCAATACAAAGGAGTAAATATGGGAAGTCCTGGAAACATATGGAGAGCAACAATAGCTGAAATGAAAGGTACATATGGTGCATTAGTTTCTTCTGGTCATGGTCTTATTAGACAAGGGTATATCATAGGACGTAATTTAACTAGAGCTTATATCGAATCATATAATCAAGATATCTTAAATCAACAACCAGAAATACCAACATCAACAAGCAGTCCACAATACGAACCTTACGATGTGAACATTACTCCAGTACCAGTAACACCTCCTCAATTCACAGAACCTAAGATGTTCAAAGAAATGAAGAAACAAAACCAAACAGAACCTGTAACCAATGTTTACAATTTCAACCATCATGGATATATTGGTAGCGAAGAACTCGGTAAAACGGCGATGGATTATTTCGCAGAAAAAATCAATTTCGAAAACAAAAAAGCCAATAGAAGTGTATAGGAATGATGAACCATGGTAAAAAGTAAAGACGATTATAGTTATTTTAAAATAAACGGATACAATTTCCGATTAAGTACTGATTCCAGTTCAGAAAGTGAGTTGAATTTGGTCATAAACAGAATGTTTTTACCAGATAAATTATGGGGTTACAATGATATCCAATGGACGAATTTTACTGGAGAAAACATGAATCTAACAATATATTCAAGAATATATGATGTATACACAGGTGAAGAAGCCCAACCAGAGCTAGAAAGTGTAGCAATTAAGGATTTTTATAAAACACCACGTACACCTCACGCAGTTTTGAAATATTGGAGTCAGAACTTTGTTCCTTGCGAGGTTTCAACTGATTTGGAATCTTTCGAAGGTGGAAGATATATAATCGAATCCATCAAACAAACCAACCTTACTTATGATTTCATACAAACAGATTTGACATTAAAACAGTATGAAAAACCACAGGAACAGATTCAAACCTATTGGAGACCTCAAGACTATGTCTTGCCAGATACAAGTTACATGACGGCAAAGGCAGAAGAAATCCAAAGATTAACCTTCCATACCCAAACATGTGATTGCAAAGAAACCACACCAGCCGACGAATGTACAACAGTTTCAAACAGCGAAGTGAGACTGATACAAACATGGCTTCAAAAATGGGGTTTTTTCCCAGCATACACAAGATTAACTGGCTCAATAAATGTAAATGGAAAATATTGTTATCATACAACCCAAGCAATTAAAAAATTCCAAGAAACGATGGGTATTCCAATTACAGGAGATTTTACAGAAGAAACGAAAAGTAAATTTCTTAAAAAAGTAGTGGAGAGTGGATAATATGGCAGAAAATGACAGTTCTTCCGATTCTGGAAAAACAGATGTAGTTATTGAAGATGTAACGGCAGAAGCAACTAAAAATCAAAATTTAGAACCTATTAAAAACAAAGCAAATGAAGAAACGCCGATGTGGGATAGAGATAGGTATAATCCAGAGGAAACGAAGATAAGTAGTAATGTACCTTATTTCAAAATTTATATAAGTCATCAGAAAGTGAAAGAAGAAAAAGGTCAAGTTTCACTAGACCCAGAGCAAAAATCTTATGAGACTAAGGAGAGTACTTCTGAATGACTGGAGACAACAGTACAGGTTCTGGTGGCTCATGGGATGTTCAGAATGACATAATTGTTTGTGCAGATTCAACAAACGGAGCATCACAATTAGTGGCTGATGTAGTATCTACATTGCAACAGGCAGGAAAAAACGTTACTAATGGGGGTGTAGGACCATCAAGAGAAAATAGTTCCGTTAGTGGTAAAAGTAACACTACTATATTTTGGATAGTTAATGGCGTAGACAGATGGATGTGTTCGGAATTTGATATGGAATGTGGTGACGATAAATATTGGAAAGGACCATGGGGTAACGCAACTCATTGTAATATAGTTGTTGGTTTCTGGACAGGAGGTGGTGGAGCATGTACAATGAGCAATATCAACAACGGCAATATTGGTGTTCATGATGGTGGATGGGCAACTCAAGCAATAATAAATAACGCAGGAAAGGATAGTGCAGATGTTATACTCAAACGTAATTCACCACCTAACGGATGGGTAGCTGGACCAGATGCAAATAGTTTAGCACAGGCTTTTCTTACTGGAAAAGGAAGTGGAGGTGGCGTTGGTTCTGCAAATATCACAGAAGGATACACTCTAGCAAACAAAGGTGAAACGTCACAGTTTTGGAATGCTGAAAATTATGAACCTTATACTGAAATACATTTTACTAATTTTGAAATAATTGATGAAAACCCACGTGTAAAAACAGCCAGTTTCGAAACCACAGAAAACATTGATATGATGAATGGAAGAGTTGCTGTATTGATTACAGGTGATTGTAATGAATTTGGTGGAATAATATTAAAAAAAGAATACAACAACACTTCAAAGTTATATAAATACCAATGTCAAGGATTTATGGATAGGATTATGGCAAACCCAATATATCTTGTAACAAATGGAAGTAAAACAGTACACAGGTTAATCCAAGAGATACTAAATGATTGTGGGTTGCCAGACATTTATTTGGATAAAATAGATGAATATGATAGAGCAGTCAATGAAAAATTAAGACAACAAATGGAAAAAGACAAGGAATTAACAGAAACTACTGATTTGATGACAAACGCCAACGACACCAAAAAAGAAATAACAACGAACAGCAGTTCATCTTCATCAACTTCAAGTTCAAGTTCAAGTTCATCAACTTCAAGTTCTTCTTCATCAAGCACCGATGACAATACAGTAAAAACAGTAACCAAAACACTAAGTACAAACAAAGAGAAGACAATCATAAACACATTCAAAAGAAAACCAGTTGGAATATATGATTGCGAAACATTAGGTGATTGTATAAGAACAATGATATATGATTATGGAATAGATGTTGATTTTTATGGAGACATCAACGGTATTCCTCATTTTGATGTGATAGAATTTGAAGAATGGCTTAAGAAAGGTTGGGTATTATCACCAGAAAGAGGTTATGAAGATGACTATACCAAATCCTTTGATATCACCAACATAATTACTCAAGTAGGTATAAAAAACGTATCGGCAATTAATGGTGTCGGTGAAATATACACATCTGAAGAATTGCTTGGAGTAAATATGGAAAATTTTGTTGGAAGAATGGGAGTGGTATTAGACAACCCTTCATCACAAACAACAAATTCCCAAAATCAAACGGTAGACCAAATAAATGAAAAATACCAAGACAGTACTGGTCGTACATACAACAAAGATGAAGGTATAGATACCAACGGACAACCTTCTTGTAAAAAATGTAGTGTGAAAAACGGAGGAGTACAACCAGTTCAAAAAACGTATGCAAAATCATGGTTAAATGAATGTCCAGGCTGTGCTACAAAAGGAAAACTCAAAAATGACACATCTGTAACGAACGATTACAAAACAGTGTGTTCAAAATGTGGTTTGGAATATTGTCAATTTTGTGGTTTCGAGAGAAAAAATGGAAAGTATCAATTAACAGAACTGTTCCGTACAACTGAAGATAGCACATTAGCTAAAAAAGATACATCGACGGATGAGGATTAAAATGAGTATTTGGGGCGATATCGCTTCGTTTGGAAGCAATGTTTGGAATGGATTTACTGGAGCTGTAACTAGTATCTTCTCTGGAAATAAAGGAGGAGGTGGATTCGGAGGTGGTGGTGGTGGAGTATTTACCGATGACTCTAAATCAGCACCTTCTGGAAATTCCAAATCTTCTAGTGGAAGTGGAGGTGGTGGTTCTGGTTCTGGTGGAAGTGGAGGAGGTTCTGGTGGAAGTACACCAAGTACCGACAACACTAACGAAAACGTCAAAGTAAATGACCCAGAAAAAAACAAGAAACTTGCAGAAGTAAGAATGAGTGAAGAATTTCGAGACACTATGTCTTTTACGTTAAAAATCCCATCAATCCTTAAAGGATTACACACAAACAGTTGGTTCTTTATGGAAGTTCCAGAAGATTTTTACGAATCTAATTATCCAACAATCGCACGTAAATTAGGAGAAGAGAAATTCGGCAGGTATGCTGGTTTCCAGCCAGGCAGATTCTTTGTAGATAAGGTTATTGAACGAGGTGGCGTCGATGGTGTGAGTATGGAAATAACGTTAAACCCACTTGCACCAAATTATGGTCAATACATAAAGATGCAACAGGAAGCTGAAAAAGCCTTAATCGATGCAATAAATGAGATGAACAAATCAAAAGGTGGTAGTGGTGGGAGTGCTGGTGGGAGTGTCAATGCAACTGGTGTGGATTGTGATGCAAACGATAAATATAATTCTCACCATTGGTCTGGACACAAATCAAACCCACCAAAATGTACTGCCACAGGTAAAATAGTTCGTGGGAACAGTAGTAGGCAATATGCTAAAGATACAGCACCATATGGTGGAAACAGCAAAACATTGGTGGATTATGTTCAAAGCCAAGTATTGTATCAGTATTATGGAAATAACCCATATGGTGCTTCCAGATGTCCAGAAGCGATGTGGACAGGTCCGAGACCAATAAGAGGCAATTGTGCAGATTATGCTAGATTATTAAAATGTATTCTTGATGTGAATGGGTACAACAGCATTATTTGCCACATTCCTGGTCATTTCTACAACGCCATTTGGGAAAATAACGGCTGGACGGTGTGCGATTTGTGTGCTGGATTGCATGGAAAAAGTGCGTATGGACACGCTAATCATGGAGACATAAAACCGATTGGTACGTGGGATAACCCAGTAGTTGGAGGTGAATCCGATTCATAACGATAAAATAAAAGAATTAATAGAACCTCATTTGTTGTTCATGTTACATCAAGAAGACAGAAAATATATCGATGACATGTGTAGTGAAATGTATTTGTGTATTAACGAAGATGGAAAAGAAGTTATAACGTTGAAACCTATTCCAAACGCAGATTCTGAAAGAATAGCACCTCAATTTTCACCACTAAATGGTGCATTTTTAGGTGTAGCTACGGATTGGGATGAAGTTAAAGAAAAAGGTAAACGATTATGAGGTGGTTAGATGTGATTAACGACGAATTAAAAAATAAGATAGAACCTAATCTCATGATGGAATTGTTACCTCATGAATATAGATATATTGATTTATTCTTTAGCGAAACTTATTTGGATTTTGATGAAAATGGCAACGAAGTAATAGCATTATCTCCATTACCTAACGAATATTTGACAATGGAATTTTCTGTTTTAACTGGTACTTTTTCGAATATGGCTTTTTGGGAAGAAGTTAAATTGAGAGGTAAGAAATTATGAGCTGGTATGGAGATATAGCTAGTTTTGGTTCTAATGTGTGGAAAGGAGCGACATCTGTCTTTCATAGTATCTTTCCTTCGAGCGAAAAGAAAGGACGAGACGCTGCTGCCCAAGCTAGGACTTCTTCTTCCAAATCAGGACCATCTGGAAGTTCTAATTCCTCTGGTGGTTCTGGTGGAAGTGGAAGTGGTGGTTCTGGTAGTGATGCTTCTGGTGCTGGAGGTGGAAGCACAGCCAGTACAGATAATACAAACGAAAATGTCAAGGTGAATGACCCAGAAAAAAACAAGAAACTTGCAGAAGTAAGAATGAGTGAAGAATTTCGAGATACTTTTTCTTTCACCTTAAAAATCCCATCAATTCTTAAAGGATTGCATACAAACAGTTGGTTCTTTATGCAAGTAGCAGATGACTTCTATGAATCTAACTATCCAACAATAGCTCGTAAAATAGGCGATGAAAAATTTGGTAGATATGCTGGTTTCGAGCCAAATAGGTTTTTTGTAGATAAAATTGTTGAAAGAGGTGGTGTCGATGGAGTAAGTATGGAAATAACATTAAATCCATTAGCACCTAACTATGGACAATATATTAAAATGCAACAGGAAGCAGAAAAAGCGTTAGTAGATGCTTTGAACGATACTGCGAGTTATAGTGGAACTAACACAAATCTTGGTGCTGGTGGAAGCGTAAATTCAACCGATATAATTGGAATCGGAAACGAACTGGCAAGTAAATACACTTTTTGTAGTGGACAGGCTCAAAGTTATACTGACATGAAAAAAAGTGGTTGTGGAAGTTGTTTTGCTTGGAGTGGTGCATTATATACAGAACTGACAGCAAAAGGATATCAAGCAAGAGTAGTTCAATATGGAACAAATCAAGCATGGAATCACCGTAGTGTAGAAATATATGATAACGGACAATGGGTCGATTATCCATACAGGTCTACTAATATTCCACGAAACGCAAGGAATACAAACAACAGAAACAGATTTGTGATAAGCGAATCAACATTAAAATCAATATTGTGAGGTGCAAAAAAAGATGGGTGAAACTCAAACAAAAATCACCAAAGTGTCAAATACCCAAGAAGTATTTATCGGACAGGAAAATGTATTGGTAGTCAGATTAACTGATATGGAAAACAACCCAATCGCAAATGCTTCGATAACAGGTACAGCAACAATCAAAAATCAACAAGGAGCAACAATCTCCAAATCATTAATTAAAACAAAGACAAATGCAAGTGGTAAAATCACAATTAGTGATTCAAGTGATATTGAAAATTCATATTGTGATATTTCGTTGAAATATGCTGGAGATTCAACATATGCTTCATCAACATATAGTGCTACATATACGTGGATATCTGACAACTCTCCAATAAACACATCATTTCAATTAACCATGTTGGAAGAAAATATAACGGTTGGACAAACAAGCCATCTGTCTTTAATTTTAACGGACAACCACAATCAACCTTTGCCTCAAGAATCAATTACTGGATTAGCTTACATTAGAAACAGCGACGGAACACTTATAAGAAAAGACACAATTCAACGAAAAACAAATGAAAATGGTGAAATAAATCTCGAGTACACGAGTGATGTCGTTTCTTCATGTGAAATAACATTAAATTACAATGGCAGAGACAGATACACAGCAACTTCTTATTCAACAACAATAAATTGGAGTTCTAAAAAAGAAACAACTATCATTATTTCAGCAAATGACGTATATTATCCGAACAAACCACTAATTAATGGTATATTAAAAGAAACATCAACCGATAAAGGAATAGCAGATGCAAACGTTAAATTGTTGATTTCAGATGAAGTAATAGATGAAGGAATTACAGGTTCAAATGGAAAAATCACTTTCGTAAATTCCCAAACACCGAAAAAATACCCAATCAAAACGGATTATGCGTTGCAGTTTATGGGTTCAGAAGAATACTATGGCTCAATAGCGTATATTACAGCAGGGTATTATAAAAATCAAACAAAACTTATAGAAGTATCAAATACCAATGAAGTTTATGTGGGAGATGAAAATGAAATAGTAATTGAATTTAGAAACAATGAAGGAATTTCATCACCAAATCGAACTGTACGATACACGTTAGTTTTAAAAGACAATGATGGGAATGAAATAGATACTGTTGAAGGAAGTGGCGTAACCAATAGTGAAGGCAGAATCGCAGTTACATACACATCAAATGAAGTTGGTACAGGTACGGTTGAGTGGAAATATAATGGAAGTGCCAGTCATGACGTTTCAACTTTAACAAGCACATGTATATGGAAACCCAAAGACACTATTTCTATAACTGGGAAAAGAACTAATGTAGGCACACCACAATACGATACACCAATCACAATCAAAGGTACGTGGAAAAATGAGACAAATCCCAATGACGATGTTAGTGGAAGAGAAATAATATTGGTGAGAAACGATGTGGAAGTTGAGTCAAAAACAACTGATAACAAAGGTGTTGTAACCTTTTCAGATGTACCGACGCCTAACTCTCCATGGAATACTGAAGACAAATACAAATATTATTTACGATACAGAGGAGACGACGAAAGACAGCCAATAACACAATATATTTCATCTGTAAGATATGTAAATCCTTCAAAATTAATTATAACACCATCAGTAACAACATCTAAAGTAAAAAAAGAAACAACAATAACTGTGGAATTAAGAAACAATGTAGGTGTTTTAGGAAATCAAACAATACATATGGATGTGTTCGGTAAACGAAGTAATGGAGTAGTATGTAATTACGATACAGAAAATATCTCTTTTGAAAAAACTACAAACAGCAACGGAATAGCCACATTCAAATTCATAACAGATATTGCTGGAACATATGAGTTTACGTTCATATTCGCTGGTACAAATGTTATTGAATGGTGCATGGATTCGATAAACATAGAATACACCAAAATACCTACAAAATTAGAAATAGTGAGCGAACCAGAAGGTTATTTGAAAGTTTTTGACATAGGAAGAGTCGTTGTTGAATTGAGAGATAGTGATACTGACGAATTATTAACAAATGTACCAGTTACTAAAAGTATTTCTTTCAAATCACTCGATGGTGAAGATATTTCAGAATTTAATATCAAAAACAGCGAAAAAGAAGTACTCACAGATAACAAAGGACAAGTATCGTTGGAATACCAAGCCACTACATTGGGAGATATAGTAGGAACATTTAGATTCAATCGAAAAAACGATGACGCATATTTGCTAAGCAAGGTAAATACGAACGTCAGATGGGAAAAAATACCAACTGACCTTGAAAGAGTCGGAAGTGTTTTGGAAACGAGCGTTACTTTAAGAGGGTATGTCAGAGTAATGTTAAAAGAGTTGGTCGGAGAAACAGCGTTAAACAACAAAAACGTTGATATAGTTCTTGGTTTTACTACTTTCAATGGAGACGAAGTAAATGTAACTGGTTTGTCGGATATCAGAAACAAAATTACAAATGATAACGGAATGGTAACTGGTGGATATATTCCTACAAATATTGGAGATATTCAAGGAAGAATCAATTTTATTTTTAAAGGAGATAATATATACAAACAAACTTCAAGTGCATTTACAATAAGATGGAATAAGATAGAAACACAAATCTCTTCATCAGATGTAACAATATACAATGGAAGATACACCAATATTTTTGGAAAAGAAAATGAAATTGATTGGACGGTAGAAAGTGAAGGAGTAAATCCCAATTATAAAAATTTTCATGCCAAATTAGAAAAAGTTGAAGATGAAAATTACCCAACACCAGCTACTTTTCAAGACAACAGCAAAATAAATTTTGATTATACTAACGTTACTTTATTTTCAGCTACAATAGATGAAAATGGAAATGCTTATGCGAGATGGTCAAAAACATATGATTCATTACCACGTAATTATACATTCAATGTAAAATACAATGGAGACGACCTCTTTAAACCAGCACAAAAAGACATACATGTTAAGGTATTGGCAAGAATACAGCCAGTATTAAAACCATATTTCGAAACAAAGCCTGGAAACGGAGACCCATTCAGATATAAAGTTCCATTTTACATTAGAGCAAAATTAACAGAAAATACGGAAAACGGAACGCCAATGGCAAATCAATATATATTATTAACTTATGTAGAAACAAGTTATGACACATTCAAAACAAACAACAACGGAATAGCAACAAGGATACATACAGCATACAGCGTCGGCGAAAAGAATGTAAAATTTGAGTTCGACAAAGAAGATAAAATAGACAAATATCTTCCAGTAACTGCAAACGCAACAATAAATATTGATAAGGAACGACTTATTTTAACAATCAATACAATATCAACAGTATATACAGATTGTAATTCTGCCGAATTTAAACTCAAATTAACCGATAGTTTAGAACGTCCATTGGAAAACAACAAAGTATATTTTTTATATGATGACGGTACTTATGATACACAGAAATGGTTCGAATTTGAAGATAAATATGTAACCACAAACGCTGACGGAGAAGCTACATATCACGCTGACCCATATTCTGGATTGAGGATAATTAAAGGCACAACGTTGGAAACTACAAATTATTATTCGGCAGAAGGTGTTGGAAAAGTAGAATATGACATATCTAAAGAATACTTTGAGGATGTGTCAAATGGTTTGGTTGAAATTCCAGTAGAATGTATCTTAAATCCAAGTAACGGATTACCAGAAGGATTATATGACGTTAAGTTGGAATATATTCCTCCAATCACTGACAATGGACAATGTAAAGAATATGGTCTATCTACAAATTTTCAACCCATTCGTAAGAAAAAAGGAACAATTCTTATGAAAATGACTGAAGAATTAACAACACAAACCTATATCCCATTATTTATTGAAACGGTACTGTTTAATTACAAACAAGAAACATTAAGTGGATTTGAAGAAATAAGTAAAGTGAACGGTAAAAACGAAATGACTCATATAACCGACGCTAATGGGTATGTAATTAGAGGAAGGTATGGAACAACAGCTAACGAAAGTTTAAATTATTATTTCCAATCCGAAGAAACAAGGATATATGCTGGAAGCGTTCTTGAAGTAGAAGGTAGAACAACTAAAATACAACCTGTTTTGGAAGTTACTTCGCCAATTGAAGGGTATTCTCGAGTACCTATGACATTAGAAGCAACATTGTATTATGAACGTAAGAAATACGACGATAACCACTACGAAGTCAAAAAATACACTATAGACAATGAAGATTATGAGCTATATCATGATGGAATCAACAACACATATTACAGAATAGACAGCAATGGAACTAAAACAAACATAGATAAAATATATTATGATACGGCAGAATCAATCGTTACAAAAATCCCACTTGCAAACAAAACAGTTGTTTGGAGAGGTATTGGTGGTTCAACAGAATTAGTAAGAGCAACAACAGATAAAGACGGTTACGCAACAGCACAATATGGTAAAACAAGTGTAGGAGAGGTTACAATATATGCAACTACCGATGAAGACAAAGATTACTTTGGTTGTAGAGTTGGAATAAGCGTAACCACCAATGAAAGAATAACTCCTTATTTTAAAGATATTGATTTTAGCCAAGACCATGCCGTATACAAACATTCAAGAAAAATATTCACTTACTTGTATTACGATAAAAAAGACAATAACGGAAATAAAATCCAAACACCTTTTAGTAATCAAACAGTAGTTTTCAAGAAAAGTGGCGTTGAATTAGGAAGTAGAATTACGAATGAAGACGGTTATGTGGAAATGGATTACGTTCCAACGAGCGAATTGAAAGATTCATATCAAGTCGTATTCAGAGGTTATGACCAGTATGACAAAACAGATACAGTATATATGATGCCTGTGGATAGACAAATTCCTATTATCACAGTAACAAGCAGTAGTAATTCTCCAACATGTCTTGATGAAATTACATTAAAGGCAGTATTTAAGGAAGACGTGGAAAGTGGAAGTATGAAAATCAACAACGCTAATCTCCAATTCCTTGATGGAAGTTCGAACATCGGTTCGCAACATACAGATGAGAATGGTGAAGCGTCGGTCAAATACAAATGTAATTTTGCTGGTCAAAGAACATTCGAAGTACGTTACAATCCTACTTCTTCCAACAGGTATCAGAATGGAGACACAAGGATACCTGACCAAAGTAAAAGATTACCGATTGAAGGCACATTGACTATTAATGTAGCAAAAATAGCTACAAGATTCATTAATGAAAACGGAACAAGTGTGGAATTACAAGGAAGCACTTCACAAGAAATAACCATGAAATTAATTGACGCAAAAGAAAACCTATTGTTATCAAAAGAAGTCAAAGTTGTTTATAACAACACAACAAAAATATACAAAACCAATGGTGCTGGTGAAATCAAAGTTGATACTGGTGGTAAAGGCGAACTAAACAAAGGCACAGTAAAACACATGATTTTCAAATACGAAGGAGATGCAAACCACAAACCTGCTCAAGATGTTGATTTAGAGATAAAATGGGGCGAATATCCAGATAATGAAAATTGTGATGACTTAAACGCATTTGACATAATGACGGAAAATTATTATGCTAGTGATGGTTCAGCAAAATGGGGTATCGACCCAAATGAAACAAGAGAGGCTGGACACACAGTATATAAAAACAATACAACCTCAATTCATGGTACTGGCGTATTATTACGTACAATTTGTACTGATTTACATACAGAAGGTTATATTGATGAAGAAGAAGTAAGTATTACAGCTCCAACAGGAGTAATTATGAGGAGTAAAAAAATAACAACTACTTCTAAATGCACAATAACATTCACATTCATTATCAAATACAACGAAGCAAATAAAAAAGTAGCACCTCATTTATTTGGTGGACACTTTGGATTGATGGAAGACGGTTCTAACGGAATTAATGATATGTTATGTGAAAACGCCCCTGTTCGTTTTGAATTTTATAGAAAAAATTCATATGTTGTTCTCAAAAACCAAGATGTTGTACCAGCCACATGGAGGTATGCTATCGAAGCAAATAAAGAATATAATGTAGTCATGGAAATTAATGGTAAGAATATAAAAGTACAGATATACGATATTGAAATGAACAAACTGGTAAAAACTCCGTTCGAATGTACGAATAGACAGCCTTTGGTTGATTTACATCCATATTGTTTCTCATTCACAAACGGAACAGCATTTGTTATGAAAAATATCAAAATAACTCGTGAAGATTGAGGTGAATAACTATGACAGTAGATTGTAATAAAATAAACGTAGCAAAAGGAAGTGTGGGCGACGATGTTAAAGCGTTGCAAAAATATTTAATATATTATAAGTATTATGATGGATATGTGGATGGTATATGTGGAGCATACACCGTCAATGGTATTAAAAGTTTTCAAAGTTATAATAAATTAGTAGTTGATGGCGTATTTGGAAAATTGTCTTGTCAAAAAAGTTGGATTAACGGACATGATGTTAGTTCAACAAACAAAGAGATATCTATAAAATCGTGGAAAGACATAATGAATAGATATAACAAATATGTTGAAGAAAATAAGAAAGAACCAAATATTTGTTATATCGATAAAGAAAATCCATATGAATACATTACAAATGCAAAATACAAAGACATAAAATCAAGATATGATAAGTGGGTACAGGATAAAAAATCAGAACCTAATTTGGTGTATGTGAATGTTCCTAAAACTTCAACATCTACGACATCTACGACCACTACGACCACCACAACAAATACAAAAGTATTTACTGTTACAGATTTGTGTGAAAGAAGTGGAGGAGATTGTCTTGGGCAAATAACAGCGTATCATTGTGGTCCTCATAGTATTAAACAAGCATTGAGGAAATTGGGAATAAAAGGATACACAGAAAAAACTATTGGAACATATGCTGGTACTACAACAAGTGGTACAGGACATGGTGGATTAGAAACAGCTATAGCAAAAATAGCAAAGCTCGAAGGAGTGAACTTAAAAGTAACATGGTATAATTTCTCTGATTTAGGAAGTTCCAGAGAAGCAAGATTCAAAAAATTAGGAGAACTCATGACAGCTTCTAATAAATCAGTATTCTGCCATTTACTTTACAGAAATCAATATGGGCATTATGAAGGAGTAAAAACAGTCAATCTAAACAATTCAAACCTCATAATACCTAACAGTCTCGGAAACAGATGTTCTTCACCAGCCTATTGTGGATATATGGAAACAAGAACATTTGGAAATCAAGTATCATATATTGGTGGAATCAGTCAAAAAAGTATTTGTGTCATAACAAAGGTGTGAGTTAAATGAAAAAACTAAAAGAAAAACTATTAAAAGAATATCCTAAGGAAAAAATAGACGAATTGTTTAAATTATTTGATGAGCTTGAAAAAGAAAAAAAAATAAAAACAATCACAGAAAAATTAGAAAAAGCTCAAGAAATAGTAAATGAATTATATGAAACAAAATATAATTCAGATTTGCTGGAAGCACAGATAATAATAAATGGATATAGAAATGAATATGATATAACTGACCCAAGAGAAATTATCAATTATGATAATGGAAAAGGATTTGTACAGTAAGAGGTAAGATATGGTAAACGAAGAGATAGTGGGAACTGATGTTGATGTAAATTGGGTTCTCGATGCTGAAGGTGATTTATTAACTATAAAAGGAGGAGATAATTTAGCACAGGGTATTTATCTTCGTTTAACAGCATATTTTGACAGCATGTGGTGGTGTTATTCTGATTATGGAAGTTATGTCAAAGATTGGTTTGGCAAGATAAATAATGAATATACAAGAAGCACTTTACTAAGAGAAGTATCAAACAAAGTGCTTCTTGACCCACGAATACACGATGCTGACGTTCAAATAGTCGATTGGAAAAAAGAATACATTGGTTTGAAAATTATAGCTTATGTGGAAAATAAAAGTTATGAAAATTATTTCATTTTCGGAGATATACCCCGTAAGAACGAAGAAGTTAGACATACAGATTATAAAAATACTCACATAGATACAAGACCAGAAGGATATTATGCAGTTCCTGGTCAAATAATCAGAGTACATTGCCACGTTCTTGACGATGACGATAAAAGAGTACCTATTGGTCAAGTTTCATTATATATTGGTGGTTATTTAGTTCAAGAATGTGCAAATCCAGTAGAAATCAGCCAAAGTGGTACAGATGAGCCTGGAAGTAACTCTTTTGAATTTAGATTGCCTAAATTCATACGATTGGGAGACCACGACTTGCGTTTCAAATATCATGGAATATATGGTTTCAATCCTTCTTCTGTAACAACAACATTACACGTCGTTGATAAAATGCCAACGAGCGTTCACTTCATATATCCACGAAAAGCGTATCCTTATTATTACGCAAACGATGTTGATGACTTTACAGATAGTAAAGTATTTGTTAGAGATTATAACGATGGATTGGTAGACCATGGTGAAGTAAGATATTATTTAGATGAAGGTGATTTATTCGGCAAACACATGATAATTGATTTCCCAATTATTTTCATGAACGATGAAATGATATCAGATGCTGTATTCATGAGAATAAGGAACGAGATAATGGATTGCAGTAAAAAATTTATATTCAAATTGAGTCGTATGTTCCATACAAAAGATATAATTACAGTTAAATGTGCAGATGGAAAAATTATAGATTATCTTGAAGTGAATTATAATCCAGTAGGTGATGTGTATTTCTTAACATCTGTTGATTTAATTTTCGGCGAAGATGACCCTCATCACAGCAATTGTGATATTGAATTGGAAGTGATGGAATGAGTGATGAGGAAACATTTCGGAGCAAGAAGTTTGGAAGGAAAATAAACAAGGAAGACGAAGGATATACTAATGTTGATGATGATGGTATAGCAAGACCTGTTTTGAAAATACCTTCCGACATACCAAAAGGTCGCAGAAGATTAACTGCTGTTTATACAGATGAAAGACAAGAGATAAATAGAACATCTCTTGATAGAACATGGTTAATTTATGGCAGTAAATGTTATGTGCATTGTCCTCCTATTTTCCAACCCAACAACATGGAACATGTAACTTTAATTGCTAATTTGTTCTCAAACAACAGACCAGTTCCTGGTGGTAACGCTATTTTTAAAATATCTGAAAAAACAGTAAGTTCTGGTAAAATACCAGTAGTTAATGGACATCTAGAAGAAACACATCAATATAAAGCCACGAAGACAACATTGTATCAATGTCCATATGAAGGAAGTGAAATATGGAAAATTAGCGAAGCGAGAGGAGAAGGTCCGATACTCGTTTATGTAGAAAACAAAACACCATTGATAGTTGATGTTGCAAAAATTATCATGAACAAAGATGAAACAGGTAAATTAGTGGCTAGAGTTTATTTAAGAAATCATGGTACGGAAGTAACGCCAGATGAGATTCCTTCAAGTGGTACTATGACATTTTATGTGGATTATGAGCAACATGGCGACCCTGTGGAAATAAGCAAAAATGGTTTTGCAACCATTGAATATGAGGCAACTCATGATATAGGTGTTCACACAATAACTGCTGTATACAAACCAGATACTGACGAAATGAAAGAAAAATACCAAGAGACTTCTGGAGCAAACACATTATTCATTGGAGATGACACAAATAGACCAACATTAACCCAAGTAGGATTAAATTGTAGTGTCAAAGGAGAAGAATACGTGTTTGATTTTAATTCATCACGAAATCTTACAGGCAAATTAAGAATTTATATTGATGGTATAAGTATCAACGCAAACGAATGCGTCGAAAATGGAAACACTACTTTTTTTGGAAACACACAAACATTATACGAACAAACAGTTAATGAAGTTTCCAATTTCAAATTCACTTTAACTATTCCAGATTACAAATCAAACACGATGGAAAGTCTTTGGGGTTACAGTGGTTATCACAATATGATTATTCAATATCTTGAAACAGATACAGAATTGGGAGATATGGAATATTGGTATTATTGGGATGATTTCTTTGTACAAATAAGTACATTGGTATACATAGACGATACATTCATGGACAATACAAGTGATAACAACAAATATACTGGAAATAATATGTATGTTGAAGAAAGTGATGGAACATATATTCATTTTAAACCGACGGAAAATCAAATTCCACATAGTATAACAGTAGGCAGTCCGATGAAAATACACGTAATTGATGAAGATACTGGTGAACCAGTTAAAAAAGGACACGTAAGAGTAACAGTAACTACTCGTAAAAAAGAAAAATGGGTAGATTAAAATGGTTTTAGGTACAAGAGAAGACAAATTAAGAAAACCAGACGGTAGTTCGATAACAAGAGCTGGAATAGTTGAAGAAAGCATTTTATTTTATAAAACAGCATATCAACAAAACCTCACAGATATTTGTGATTTCAGCGATGGAAGTGAGATAAGAACAATTCATGAAAGTATAGCAGTAGAAATATTTAGCTTATACAAAGAAGTAATTCAACAAGCTAGAATGAAATTTGTAAAATATGCAACAGGAACATATTTAGATATATTGGCATGTGAATTTCATTTAACACGAAAGAAAAGTGAAGTGGCAAGAGGAACTGTATCATTTACAACAACAGCAACAATAAATACAGACATAATAATTCCAAAAGGCACAGTTATTTTAGACCGACACACAGGATACGAATATATTTTAGAAAATGATGTAGCACTAACTGAAACAAACAGGACAGAAAACGGAATGGTTTATTCAAAATTAACTGGAGCAAGATATAATGCACCGATTGGCAGATTAACAGCTTTTGCTGATATAGGTTCTATACGTACAGAAGTAAAAGTATACAATCCTACAGAAATAGTTGATGGAGTAGACGAAGAAAGTGATGAAGAATTTAGGGAAAGAATATTGGATGCTAAACGTGCTAAAGCACATGGAACAGTTCCAGCATACGAAACCATATTATTAAATGAAGTACCAGACATACACGACGTGTCATTTGTCGAACCAGAGAAATTAACAACGCATTCCAAATACGCAAGACATTATGTCGAAGGAACTACACAAGCTCAAATAAAAGATAAAACATTTGACCAGTTAAAAGAAGGTGGATATCTATGTACTAAATGCACGAACGTTATTTTTGTAAATGCAGAATCAAAACCATGTCCAGACCATGTCATAGAAGATGTGGAATATGTAATGACTCAACAAAACAATTTGGTGGTGGGTCAAAAATTCCACGTCGAAAAAGCCCAAACAATCAAAGTATATCTTCATGTAGAATTATTCGTAACATCTGCTATAGATGAAAATATATTGTTTACACACTTAATGGCTTATTTCAACGGTGGAACGGTAGAAGCTAAAACAGGTTCAAAAACATACAAAGGTTTGGATATTGGTGAAACATTGTACAAATCTCAATTAATAAACGCTATAGAGGACATACCAGGCGTATATCAAGTAGGAAGTCTCAAAATAGCAAGACATGACACAAATATTCCAAAGATAATCAGTCAATGGAATAATAATGGAGGAGCTGGATTTACTTATGAAGATGATAATGGATATGTTTTCTACAGAAAAGACAGCGACGAAGATTCGATTGAATACTGGGGTACTAAAAATTTTGTAACGTGGGAAACTCATGCTGGAAGTGTATTTCAATTAGCACAATACAAGGAAATAGATAAGACAGTTCAAACAGTAATAGGATTAGAGCAACTCTTAGTGGACGGTACATCATTAGGTGCATAAGAATGAAAATATATGAAACCAATTATTGGAGAGCAATAGAACAAAGATTGCACGAAGAAAGTTTATTACATTATCCACGAAACGAAGTAAGAAAAATATTATCAGCATATTTGAATGGAGCATTAAATACATGTGAAGAAAATATAAATATGTTCTTTGAGCAAGGATTTTTATTAACTTGTACTGGTGAATATCTTGATGAAAGAGGAAATGAAATGGGATTGCCACGAAAACCAGGAACTGTGGCGAAAGGAACTGTAGAATTTTCATTACCAAATCCAGCGTCAAGTACATTAAAAATACCTAGAAATACATTGATACAATCAAACATGACAACTTATGAATACGTAACATCTGAAGATGCTTATTTTAACATTGGAGACACAACAGTTACTGCAAAAGTACAAGGAATAACATATGGTAAAAGATACAATGCTGAAATAGGTGAATTAACTATCATAGATACAACGTATTTATCTTCAAACCTCACAGTAACTAATAAAATTGAAATTACTGGTGGAACTGATGGAGAGACGGATGCTGTATATAGGCAAAGATTATTTAATTCCATATCTACAAAATTAACAGTAAATTATCTCAAAAACCAAGGCAACATAATATATGCCCAAGAAGAGTTCAACGACAATATAAGAATAAAAATGACAAGCTTAAATCCATATATGAATAATAAATATTGTATTATTCCATATGGAATACATATGCAGAATTTTGTTACAAAAGAAGTAATATATAATAAAATTATGAATATATATGTACGAGGATGGTGATGTATTTTGAAATTGCTGGAAGCAGATTTTGCACAGATAGAACACATTAATCAAATCATATATGATAATAGTAGTCATAACTCATGGGCTTGTTTTGATACACATCTTATGTTGGAAGCCAGATTAGAACAGTTGAAAAAAATATATACTTCACAAACAACAATAAACAACAATATGCGTGGTACATACAACAGTTCGAATCCGAAAATGAGTAGAATAACAAATAGTTTTATTGACGTGAGATATGATAGTTTCATAGTTAATATAACTAAATTAACGAATGGGTACGAATACAAGTTTGAAATTTACAATGCTTTGTGGGATGGAACATATAAAATATCGAAATCCAAAAATAGTGCTTCTGACCCAGATGAACCGTTCGGAAAAGGAAATGTAGTTGTAAGTAAAGACAACACTTATGGGAATGTAATAATTTTTACAATAACTGGTGATGATAGTGATAGAGTAAGAATTTGTTTCCATATGAATATGAATGCTGATGGAAGAAATATTCAAACCACCAGTTTAAAAATCGACAACCCTAAAGAATACGTTCACCAATATGATGTGGAAGTATGTGAAGAAGGAAAAATAACTGATGAACATGGAAATCCTGTTAGTGGCGTGAATGTAAGTATAGAACCAGTAGACAGTTATGGTAATCCAATTACATCTGGTATAAAGCCAAGAACGGTTAAAGATATAACCAATGGTAAATTCAAGATGTGTTATAGTGCAGTTGATGTGCCTGGCGATTATTATGTTCTTATGAAAGTAACTGGGAATACATCTTATGTTGGAGCTGAAACGACCCAATTAATACACATTCAAAAAGTACAACAAGAAAGTGTATTTGTATCATGGGGCGACCCAAACCAATACAAAGACGTTTGGAAAGGTTCAATTAAAGAATACGAAATTGGCGTCGAAGTTACAAACAAATTTGGAGTACACGAAGCTGATTTGGATAAAAAATTAACAAACGTGATTTTCACAGTAACAACTATAAAATTAGGCGACAAAAGAGAGACGCAAACCTGCGTTCCGACCAAAAAAAGTGATGGCAAATATGTATTAAAACCAAAGTGTTCTTATCGTGGTTATTATGAAAATACCAGTAGGTTGGAAGTGGAATTATCCGTAGATAGTCCATTTGGTAATTTAAAAGTAGAACGTCTGGTTTATCATAATTGGTTTAAAGCAGAAGATTATGCAGGTTTACTTTCTGAAGTAAATAATGAAGATGGTGCTGATTGGATTTTCCTTTATCCAAAAACATATACAAGTACTGGAACATTAACTATAACAAGACCACTTACAATAGCTGGATTAAAAGGAAATCAACATTGTTTAATAAATGGGTCATCAAAACGTGGATTAATTGTTAAAAACACGACAGCAGATACAGATAATTACATGCAGGTTAATTTATTAGGTATAGCGTTTACAAATTGCGAAAACGCCGTATTTTCTGAAACAGGTTGTTTACTTGTAATATCTCGATGTTATTTCTACAACAACCGTAATTCTAACGAAAACCATAGGGGCTGTAGTGTTGATATGAAACTTACTGATGGAACAATCAACAATCAGAAACTATGGAAAACCGAAATAAAAAACAGTTATTTTGTCAATAACAGAGGCAACGAGATACAAAGTATCGGAAGAACACATATAAGAAGTAATTTATTCAAAACAACAAACAAAGACAATTTACAACAACCAGAAGTAAAAGTAGTCAGCGTAAGGGCTGGAAGAACAACATATGTTCAAAATAAATCATACATCAATATTCCATTCACTTCAAAAGATGACGCTATGCCAAGCAATCACAGTTATGCAAAAGCTTTAGCTTATGTCGAATATGGGGCTACATTTAACGACAAAGGACCGAATCAGTTAAAAGGGTACGATACATTACCATTGTACGACTATCCTTGGAATAACGAAGCATACACCAGAGCATGTTATTATTATCCATATAGTAACGTAAGAACATACATTGTATGCAGTCCAAAAAGAGGAAAAGAAAGAAGAGCAACAGGACACAGTAGTGCAATAGAAAACTGGGTATATTATGATGGATATTATTTCACTAGATTGGAAAACAACGGTGGAAACAAATATAATCCATGGACGGAAGAAGAATTAACAGTTCCAAACAATTTAGGAATATATGATGAATCCAGTAACAAATTTGAAGAAAATTATGACCCACGATTCACAGCACCTTTATATTCAAAAGATGTTTTAATCGTAATGCAGAGTAAGTGATTATATGTATTTTAGAAATAAATTTAACGAAGAATTTTTATATCTTGCAAATAATATTTTTCCAAAAGGAGGAAGAACGAGCTTGAGTACACCATCAAAATTTTTTGAAATAAAATACCCAGCATTCGATGAAGCTGGAAGATATATTTCAGTAATACCTATTTTGTTATTCAATCGTATTACTTCTTCAACTGGAGCTATAGTAAATAATGATAAAAATATTGAAGATAAAATGATGTTGTGCAAAAACAATAAAGATACTGTCGTTACTTGCTGGTATCAAGAAGGATATGTTTCACAGTATGATTCTGATTATATATGTGGTATGAATATATCTCAAATTACAGGTGATTTAGAACCACGCAATCCAGATTACGATTACGAGGAGGAGTGGATATGACAATAATGACGCCAAAGCGTTTGGGAGACGAACTCGACCTTGACGAATATAATGCCTGTCAGTATTTATTATATAATATGGATTGTTGGAATGAAGATATTGTGTTGAATACAGATACTTCCTATCAAGGAAAATACGCAACGTATCAATTTAAAAGTAATAATGTATTGAGAGTAGAAAAACAAGAAAGTTACAGAATCAATTCGGATTTAACGAACACCAATTCAACATTCACAATACAATTAACAAGTTTAAATGCGAATTTGAATAAATTAAACATACTTCCATCAATAGAATTGGACGTGAGATTGCCTCAAAAATATAAAGATGCTAACGGTAATGAAAAAGATTATGACCCAACAGATTTTAAAGATATCCCATATTGGAGCATAAACGAATCAAAAAGCAAGGAAAATAAATATACAAGGTTAATTCCACCATGTACTTACGATGAAACAACAAAACAGATTCAATTTAAATTATACGAAGGCAAAGCATTACTCCCAACAAATACTATTTTTAGCAGAACTGTTAAGATAAGATTCAAATTCAATTCAAAACCATATGTCGATTTCAGAAACGGAAAAGCAAATACAAATGACGAAATATTGGTGGACAACGCAAAAGAATTGGAAAAACTCGTAAGAAATGTTCCAAAAGATGAATTCACTATATTCAGATTAGACAGCAATATAGATTCACCAGCACCAGCACGTACAAGTGCTACCGAACCTGTAGGAACATATTTTTTATCCAACCCATTAATCATTAAAAATGGACAAAATATAGAAATAAGAGGAGGTACAATACACAGGGCTAGGATAAACGCTTCAATATCCAAACGGTGCTTTATAGTTGAGCCTGGTGGGAAATTATCTCTTAAAAATATAATCTGTGAATATGGGAATTGTTTCAATAACGCATATAAAACAGGGCGTGGTGGTGCAATACTTATAGAACATGATTACTATTCATATGGTGTATTGGAATGTTACAATTGCGTGTTTGAAAATAATATCGGACATTATGGTGGAGCTATATTCTCATTCCATGGTGGGTTATTTTTAGATAAATGTACTTTCACAAACAACAGATGTATTGGTAAAGGTGGGGCGATATATTATCAAGCAAAAGACGCTACACTTAAAATGGAGAATATATTGACAAAAGTAGGTGCTACACCAACAATAACCGTATCTGTTAGGACAACCAGCAACCAGCCAATAAATGAAGGTAAAGTTGATTTTTACATAAGAAAAAATAACACAGATGAATATATTGGTTCAGCAAGAGTTAGGTCTGGAGAGGCTAGTGTAACATATACAGTTCCCAACGAAATTAAAACAATTGAATATCCAATCATTGCTATTTATAGAGGTGGACGCAGTATCGATGACGAAACAGTAGTAGCTACAATGAAAATCAAAGTTCCAATGAAATACACAGCATCATGGCTCACAGATAATGTTTACAAAGCAAAAAAAGGTGAAACATTAAAAATACGTGCTAAATTAATTGATATTGAAAACAAAGTAAGTACTGACCCAACCATGATGTTTATAATCAGAGGAAATTCAATAAGAGCAACAACTGAAGAAAACACTTATCTTTTCAATTACACTATATCCGAAAACGATGTTACGGTTGCGAAGGAAAACGATAATAAATTAACATTATCATTTGCACCAGTATCTTCTACAGAATATACATGTAATACAATAATAGCAAATATTGAAATCGATGTCGAAGAAGAGGAAAAAAAGATGGACGGATATGTGACTGGATTATATGTCAAAGTTGCGACTATCGATAAAACTTTAATGGACGAATGGGTTAATAGAGGTATAACTGATTTATATATAAGGTTATCTGATTACACAATAGTATCTTACCGTAAAGAATTAGAAGATGCACTTAAAGTGAGAAAAGAAAATAACCACGAAATACGTATTCACGTGGCAATAAATTGTTTGTACGATATAGCCAATAAGAAAAGTTTTGACCCAACTGATAGCACACGTCTTAAATTCATAAAAGAAGAGATAGATTATATATCAACACAGGAAGGTGTTGATGGAATATGTCTTGATTGTGTGAGATATATGGCATCTGATAAAAATTCAAGTCGTGAAGCAAAAATAACAGATTACTTCAAAAAAATGAAAGAATATATTCAGTCTAAAAACAAAAATTACGTTATTTCAGGAGTAGTAAAGGCTGAAGATAGCGATTCATGGGAATATTACGGTCAAAAACATAAAAGCATAGCTGACCAAGTTGATTATATAATTCCAATGGTTTATAAAACAGCGTATGCTTCTGATGGTAAAAGTATGGACGATACATGGGCTATGGAGAGAACCAAATTCATCATTGAACAGCAAAAAGTACCTGCTGAAAAAATAATAGTTGCCTTACAAACATATAACAATGACAGTTCAATGAGTAGCCGAACCGTCGAGGATTTAACTACAACCGTTACAAAATTGACCGAATTGAAAGTTAAAGGAGTTGCATTGTACAGATATGGTTTAGTAAATACAGGTACAAACGGTTATGTTAAATCATATAAAACTATTTTAGATGAAATGAAGGAGGTAAAAAATGACTGATACTGGTTGGAAAACACCTTTGACAATTAATCAAGATAGCAGTAGAAAGGTCAATAACGACCATGCGTGTTATGATTTTGCTGATTTAAAAGATGTTTTAAAAGATGACTTTCACTACGCATACATACCTGTAAGTGGTGGTATTGATAGTTTAAGGGCTAGTCCTGTTGTTTATGCTTATAATTATAATTTCAATATACCTCTAACAGCAAAAATAAATAAAGTATATGTTTTACCAGTATTCCAACAAGGAAACGGAGCAAATTATGGTAATGTTGTAAAGTTGAAAACATTGACTTTGAAAACCACCAGCAGTTTGACCGATTATGGTGGTGAAAAAGTAAAAAACTTAGCAAATGATAACTTCATTAAAAATATCAAAGTACCTATTGGCGAGTGGACAACGGAAAGTACGTTCAAGGAAGGAAGCAGATATGTTTTTGGAGATGGAGATAATCCATGGGGTATTGAATTGACACCATCTCTGATTAACAGTACTAATTTCGGTTGCATATTTCAAGTCGTGGGAACGGAATACAAAAAATGGGTAATGCCAAGATTAGCGAAATTACTGATGAAAGTAGTGTATGATTCTCCTTCTTCTTCAAGCGATGAAAGTAAATTAATACCAAGCAAAGAAACGTTAAAGTATTATGTAAACAATTCGAATAACGAAGTTCAATGGGATTCTTTTTACACCTCAAAGACTACATTTTCGGGGCTGGACGTTGCTAAACAAGATACTGGAATGAAAGTCAAAGTCGAAAGAACACATATTGGAAAAAGCACTTCAAGTGCAGTTACCACCATATCAAGCAACAATCTATTGATAGGAAGCGACAAATTAAAATCATATTCTTTACCTTCTCTCAAATATGGTGGTGATGAAAAGGAAAAATCATACGGAAGTCATGAATTTAAGGTCTATCCTGGTTTTGTTGGTGGAACACAAATTTTAGAAGTAAGTACGGAAAGTTCAAACCAAGGTGGTGCTGGTTTTACAAGATACATCAAATTTTTTGTCGAAGGAGATACCTTTACTGATAATTCTGGCGAACCAGTAGAACACTTAGTGAACGAAAATCAATATTGCAAGATAACGAGATGTACTTTCAAGAAAAACGATGCGACTTATACGGATAAAACAACAACCCCACCTACACCAATAGGTACTGGTGGTGCTATGTACATTACTACAGAGCATTTCAAATATAGTGGCAATATATATGGCGAAAAAGACACACCAGATGCAAATACATGTGGTGCTACAGATGGAGTTCCTAATCTATGCTACAATGACAAGAAAATAGAATAACTTAATATAACTTGGTTTAAATGGGAAAATTATATATATGATGTTTTTAAAATATAATAATAGTGAGAAGAACGATGGTTTAAATCTAGAACTTTTTATACTATGTTGTTTATTTTTTTTGAGGAATATTCCATGGTCTTAAAAATCAAAAAAAACATAATTTAACGAAGTATATTTAGTTATAGTTGGGTATAACGAAGCCTTTTTCGAAATACCTAGATTAGTATTTTATTTAAAAAAATTTAGATTATCAATAATTATTAATTTGTAATGTTTCATGTTTATTATTACGTTGTTCTTCTCACTATTATGTGGAATTATCGTAGAACTGGAAGGCGATGCGATATTTCAACAAATATAAATGAGTTTGATAATAACTCTAAAAAGATAATTATTAGATGGTTCACTATAAGAAGCCTTAGTGAATCGACAAGGATAACGTATTTATCATATATCTCAAACTTTCTAAAGTTTTCAAAAAAAACATTGTTTGAGATATATGAAGTGGCTCAAAAACAAACACTTGACAACATACCTGTAAATGAAAGACAATTAACTTGCTTAATCTTGGAGTATAAATATTATCTCGATTCAGAGCATTACGCTCAAACTACAAAAAATATAAAACTCAATGTAATTTACAGTTTTTGTCGAGCATTTGATTTCTATGTTCCTAAAATACGTCTAAAGAGGAAAGTTTGTGAAGATAAAAACCGAGAAAGACCCATCACAAAAAAGGAAATTATTTTAATGCTTAAAAATAGTCCTTTAAGAGAAGGAGCATTCTTGGTTTTACAAGCTACTTCTGGAATGAGTAGTAAAGAAGCAAGAGAACTAACTGTTCATAACTTGATAAATGTCATAAACACCAATTTACAAACGAATTATGAGACTATCTGGGATGTTTTCAATGAAGAAGAAAAAATTTTGTCTCATGATGCGTTCGAGATTAAATTAACTCGAAGTAAAGTAGATTATAGGTATATTACATTTATAAGTAATGAATGTATGCGACACTTGCTAAATTACTTACATTTCAGAGCAAAACAAACAGATAATAAAAAATTAAAAAACAAACCCCATGAACCGATTTTCATCACAAACAAAGGTGAAAAGATGGACAGTAAAGCAGTTACTGGAATGTATCGTGAGATGGGAGCAAGAGTCGGTTTCACAACCGATGAAAATACATATAGATTCTGGCGAAGTCATAATATCAGAAAATACTTTTACAACATCGTAGAAGAAACAGTAGGTATTGAATATGCTGATGAGTGGCTGGGTCATGTACCTAGCAAAGTAACACGTGCTTATGCCAGAAGAGATAATCGAATGAAACAAGCCTATCTTAAATGTTTACCTTATCTCCAGCTTGAAGAAGATGTTCGAGTTGTTGAGAAAAAATTACATGAGTTGGAAGAAGAATTGATGCGATTGAAAGGTGAATTAGGATAGCAAATAATGTATGAGGTAGAATGATGTAGTATTATAATGAAAAAAATTTGTGAAAAAAAGAATTAAAAAAATGATATGCGTGATTCCACATAATACATATTTTTTTCTTTTTTTTATTAATTTTTTTTATGATTTTACGAAATAGGAGTAGTAAAACTTCGAGGGGTGGAATGATGAATTACATAGGTAATAGTTTCAGTCCTAAAATGCTGACTGGTAAGAAAAACAAAGTCAGTTTTAAAAGGATTAGCGAAGATACATTCAGAAAACACCTATTAGGCTCTAAATCAATTATAGGTCATGAACAATTGGCAGATATGATTGGTGTAGAAGCAAATAGAGAGTCAATTCATCTTCAACATGGTGATACATTGTATTGTGTTCTTGCTAAACCAGAACGGTTGCCAGAAAAACATTCAATAATCATCGACAGAAATTCATTCTATTACATGCAATGTAAGGTGTAAGGAATGGATTTTGAAGAATTAAGAACTATAAGAAGGTTTGAACGGAACAACAACAGTTTATACCCTGTCCAAGACGGATTCAACGAAGAAATAAAAAAATTTCTTCATCCAGATGAAAAAGACATTAGATTAGCACGTAGTATGCGACTATGTGCTAAAGAAGTACTTAGGTTACGTTTTCATAAAATTGTACATAGTGCAATGTTATGTGCAGAAACATTGAGCGAACCTAATCATGCTAATCAAACAGATAGTGAAATGAAGTTGAAGAACGATTGTATAAAACTATTTGAGAACTGGTGTTATTATGAGCAAGAATAATCGTACTGAAAGAATCAGCATGAGAGTTCGGAAGGATATATTAGAAGCATGTGATAGAATATGTGTGGAAAATAAATACTCACGTGCCGATGTCTTTGAAATGGGTGTTTTGCTAATGGAAACAAACAATGATAGTGATATGGTTCTTCAAGAGAAAATATATTCTGAAATGGTACAGCGTTTTGAAAAATTAAACGATACAGTACATGAAGAATGTGAAAATATACAGAACAATATTAGTTCTGAAATTAAACATTTGAAAGAACTAAAAGAAGGAAATGAAATAGATATTAACAAAACAGAAGAAGAACTAACTGATGAAGTTAGAAATGCTGTAGATGAAATTATAACAACTATTTCATTGAGAGAGTACGAATTAACGTTCCCAAAACATACACGTAGGATATTCGAACCATTGGGTAAAGAATATTATGAATTTGTAGCTCAAAAACATAGGTTGCCTGTTAATGTAATTTTAAATGAATTACATGAAAGAGGTTATACAGATGAATATTTGCTTGAGTTGGGAATGAATCCATTGAGGAGACATATAACTGATAAACAAATAAGTAAAACAACAATCCAATAATGTATGACATTTTGTATGACATTTTGTCATACGTGGTTGAAAATAGTGTA
>JAGCLR010000144.1 GCA_017646885.1 Methanobrevibacter sp.
GGTATAATCCTCTTCATCGTAGTATCTTAGTATTATTGAATGTTCAAAGTCCTGATAGTTATTGAAATGATATTCCTCATAATCTTCAATAAGGATTTTTATTTGTCTTTCTTTTTTATCAATTGATTCTATCCTGCAGAATTCATCCAAGAGTTCTGGGTCATAGTCATCGAAATACTCTTCGTTCTCTTCTTTTTTCAATTTGAATTCAATGAATCTTTCGTATTCTTCATCATCAAGAATCTCCTCTTCATCATACAATTCCTCTTCAGATTCTATTTTATACAGTTCAATATGGTCATTGTCATGGCTCATGTCAAGCAATTCGTTTATATTCAATCCGATTCCTTGAACTTTTCCTGTCTTTAGGTTGATGATTGTTTTTCCGGTTGATTCATAAGCAATCCAGTTATCAAGTGCAGGCTCTATGATTTCCCTTATGCTTAAGCTTTCTATAAGTCTTCTAAGTTCCTCTTCACTTAGCATTTCAATTCCCCATTTTCTTTATTTTAGCTATTTTAATTAGTTATTTTCATTACAATAAGTTTTAAGTATTACCTAAATCATAAATATTTTTACTTATATATAATATTTATTTAAATCCATTAAAAACTTTATTTAATTATTTTTATTTTTTGAATTTGACTTTTGGTGATTCTATGTTTGGCACATCAAGTATTCAGGAAAGAAGGAGATATTACAGGGAGGAATGGTCTGAAAAGGACATCCCTGACTTTATCGCAGATGGAATCACTAAAAGGGAATTCGGTTTTGACCATTTAGGCCATGGTCCTAATGACAGGTATAAGGTGTTTTTCGGAACAAGGCCTCTCAAGCGATTTTTAAGAACCAAAGCCCCTTTTGCAGCATACATTTCTGTAGCATTCTATGCAAATCCGAGAAATCGTGGAGGATGGGAAAAGGCAGAATACATATTTGACATAGATGCAAAGGATTTGCCTATCCGTTCATGCAGTTGCGATGGAGTATGCGAGATTTGCTTAGGTGAAGCTCTTGAGCGAGTAAACATTATGCTTGACACTTTAAAAGGTGATTTAGGCCTTAAGAACATACATCTCATTTATTCAGGTAGAGGATTCCACATTAGGATACTTGACCCTGTGATGATGGAAGCAGACAGTGACTTAAGGGGTGAGGTATTGAAGTATGTTGCTGGCGCTGAAGTTCCAAGATCAGAGTATCCAAACGCCAATCCCGGTGGAAAGCCTTATAATCTTGAGCATTTCTCAATTCCAATAGCTTATCCTGCGGTTTTCACTGAAAAGGTGAAGTACAACATTCTTCACTTGAAGGGAGATGAAAAGCTTGATGGAATCAACAGTAGATTGATGAAGGACATGGTTAAAAATAGGGATTACCTTTATGATGATGATTGGGGTTCATTCAAGCAAGCTATTGGTCCAAGAAGATATAAGGATATGGTAAATGCTATGGCAAGAGTCAATCTTGCTACAATCGATGCAAAGGTAACAATCGACTTAAAGAGGATCTTAAGACTTCCAAGTTCCCTTCACTCTAAAGTGAGCATGAAATGTGTTGAGGTAAAGAATCCTGAAACATTTGATCCATTCAAATCTGCTGTTCCTAAGTTCGTATATGAAAGAAAGGATGAATCCATTGCAGAAAAATAGATGTTTAAATTTCTATTGAAATTTCACTTTTTTTAATTTTTTATGAAAATTCATATTATTTTTTTACAAAAAAATAGATATTTTTAAATTAATCCTAAACATATAATATAATTAAGAATTAATTTATTTAATTTATTAATTTCATTAAGGAGGTTCAATATGTTGAATAAAAAACTTATAATCGGTTTTATTATTGCATTGATTGCTCTTATCGTAGTTGGATTTGTTGCATTGAATTTTGTTCCTACAAATGATTTGATTGATTTGAATCTAACTGACAATGCTACAGAAAACATTACAGATAATCTCACTGAAAACCTAACTGTCAATCTTACTGATGACGTTAATGGTTCAGAAGCAGCAAACAATGAAACTGCTCTTGTAGATTTAAATGATACAAATGCAAGCTCTGATGATATAGATCCGGGCGACGTATTGAAAAAGCAAACTTTCACTGTAACCGAAAATGAAACTGGTCAGTATAAGGGAATGGAACCTGGAACCTATGTATTGTATTACACAGATAACGACGGTCCAATCAAAATCGAAAAAGTATAATTGAATTTTTAATTTCTTACTTTTTCTTTTCTTTTTTTTTAAATTTTTTTTAATCTATTTTATTTTTAATTTCTAAACTTTTTTATTTTTCATCTAATTTTTTTTAAATAATCTTGAATATTATTTTTTTTCTTTATTTTTGAAATAAAATAATAAGAAACCTTTATAAGTAACAGAAAACAAAATATTGTTGGTGAAATGTAATTGAAAGGCAAAAACATTACTTATTTTAAAATTCATTCTTTTTTAGTTATTTTTCTATTAACATATTTGATATCTTAAATAACTAATTCATGATAATTTTTATCATGTCATTATTTTTTATTCATTTGTTCTTAAAAAAAAGGACACCTTTATATACTATGAAGTTCATACTATAATTGTCGAAGAAAAATGACATCAAAATATGGGGGTTGATATCTAATTTGCTAATCATTTTTCAACATTCACTGTAATTCTATAATGCACCATTTATCACCTTAGCTGTTAAATAAACTTACGAGGGGGAGTGGATGTTGATTATATAAAATTTATTTACTTTTATAAATCTAAACTAAAGGGGGTATTTTATGGATAATGAAAGTATAAAAATAGAAATTCAAAATCAGGATGAAAATTCTGATATGGCAGATTTAAACAAAAACAATGTAAAAGGGGGAAATGATATGGAAAATGAAAACAAAACTGTATTAAATGACTACAACGATAAGAGACTTGAAAATATTGGAATTGAAGAGGAAATGGACTTGTTCTTCATTTTAGACAGAAGCGGATCAATGAGTGGAAGTGAAAGTGACACCATCAACGGGTTCAACGCTTTCATTGAAAAGCAAGCAGTGAAAAACCACAACATTCGTGTAACCACCATTCTCTTTGATGATAAGTATCAAGTCTTATACTCCAGAAAACCTATCTCTGAAGTGAAAGCACTTACTGAAAAGGAGTACTACGTTAGAGGATGTACCGCATTGCTCGATTCAATCGGAAAAACCGTAAACTCTTACAAAAACGAAGTGGGTTCCGCTATGTGCATCATCACTTCTGACGGATATGAAAACGCATCCAGAGAGTACGATAGGGATCAAATCAGGAATATTATTGAAAACTGTGGATGGGAATTCGTATTTATCGGTGCGGATATAGATTCATACACAGAAGCATCACGCATTGGAATCCGTAAAAGCCGTGTTGCAAATTACAATAAAACTGCTAAAGGACACGAGGACATGTATGAAGCATGTAATCTAATTACCGACAGGTATTACAGAAAAAGAGACATAAACGATAACAACGTGGATTGGAAAGAAAAATTAGACTAAATCTTTCCTTATTTTTTTTATTTCGAGCTGAAAATTGTAATTAAAAACACAATCATCAATCTTTTTCATATTTTACAATAAAAAACAATCGGGGTGATATGTAATGAATATTGTAATTGATGGTATGAATGTATCTTTAGAGCTATTGAACTCTCAAAGGTATAGGAATATGGAAGTAATTCCAGTAAGAATAAAAAATAATGGTCATAAGGACTATTTGACCTTAAAAAGAGGAATCAGTGCAGGTTTTGTTGATATAACTGAATGTGAAGTGTCCACTGTAGGGACTGTTTTAGCTAGAAACAAAGCTAATGTGCCATTGGTCTTGATCGATGGGGATGAGATTGTAGGAGCTAAGCAAAACCGTATCATGAACAGGTCCCTCATAGTTCCACCATTAACAACTATGGAAGTCTCTGTAAGCTGTACAGAACAGGGAAGATGGCATTATGGTAGAACTGGCGATATCTATTTCGATGAAGATAGGGACATGGCTCATTTCCGCTATTCTGATGTTGCAGCTGACTTTTCTACAAGAAGAAATAAATCCCATGACTTATTTGAAAGGAAATCTTGCCAATCTACCGTTTGGGATTCCATACATGACCTTGAAAGGAGAACCGCTTTCAGATCCAGAACAAGCGCTTTGCATGACAATTTCATAAACCATAAGCCTAGACTGGATAGGTATTTGAAAAATTTCCATGTGGAATATGGCCAATGCGGTGCTATATTCATCATTAATGGAGAAATTAAAGGTTTAGAGTTATTTGCTAACCCTTCAATCTATCAGGATTACCATGAAAAGATTTTTAAAAGCTATATCATGGAAGCAATAGTTGACTTTAGGATAAACCGTTGCAGGGATGACGTATGGGAATTCCTAAGGGAGATTTCTCATAGTGAATTCAGAACTTCCAGATGGGAAGGAATTGGAAGGCATCTTCAATTTGCCAATGATTTTGGCTATGGTGCTGCCTTGTTTGATGGATACAGTTTGGTTCATTTAAATTATTTCAGCAGCGGCAAATCAAGAACCATTAGAAGAAAGCCAGGTAGAAGATACGGAACCTTTAGAGATTTCGTAGACGATTGTTAAATAAATAGTTATTTTAGCTATTCTTTCTTTTTTTCTATTTTTCAACCAAATTTATTCAATAATTATTTACATAATAAAATACTATATTTCATTAAGTATTGGATTACTTGATAATTTTAATATTTGATGATTTTTTAGAGGAATTTTATGAATAAATATGTTGAAAAATGGGTTGAATCCAGCCTAATATTAAAGATACTTATTGGATTAATAATTGGGGCAATTTTAGGTCTTGCAGTTCCACAATATGAAATGATTGGGCTTTTAGGTCAATTGTTTGTAAGTGCATTGAAAGCTATTGCTCCACTTCTTGTTTTTGTATTGGTGGCTTCAGCTTTAGCTAAAGCTGGAGAAGGTATAAGAAGCAGATTCAGGACTGTAATCGTTTTATATATCTTCTCAACATTCCTTTCTGCTATGGTTGCAGTAACTGGCAGTTTCCTATTCCCAGTGTCAATGCATCTTACACAGGCCGGGGAAGTAACTGCTCCTGGAGGTTTAGGTGAAGTAATAAGCAATATGCTATTGAATATTTTCACTAACCCATTGCAGTCACTCTCTCAAGGGGATTACCTTGGAATCCTATTCTGGGCAATCGTATTCGGTATTTGCTTGAAGCAAGTTGGAAGCCCAACCACAAAGAATGTATTTGAAGACTGTGCAAACGCTACAAGCTTGATTGTTAAGGGAATCATTCAATTCGCTCCAATCGGTATTATGTCACTTGTATTCAGTGCAGTGGCTGAAAGCGGTTTAAGCATTTTCATTCAATATGGGCAATTGATTGTACTCCTTGTTGCTTGTATTGCAACAGTTGCATTGATTACAGATCCATTGATTGCAGCATTCGCTTTAAGACGAAATCCTTATCCCCTCGTTTTCACTTGCCTTAAGGAAAGTGGTATCACTGCGTTCTTTACAAGAAGTTCAGCAGCGAATATTCCTGTGAATATGAGACTTTGTGAAAGATTAGGTCTTGACAAGGACTTCTATTCAATAAGCATTCCACTTGGAGCTACAATCAACATGGAAGGGGCAGCTATTACAATCACAATCATGACTTTAGCTGTTTGTCATACTTTGGGAATTGCTGTAGACTTGCCTACAACCATTGTTTTATGCATTATCTCTACATTAGCTGCAGCTGGATCTTCAGGTGTAGCCGGCGGTTCACTGCTTCTTATTCCAATGGCTTGTTCATTGTTTGGAATACCTGCAGACATTTCCATGCAAGCTATTGCAGTAGGATTCATCATTGGTGTAATTCAAGACTCCTGTGAAACCGCTCTTAACTCAAGTGGGGATGCATTGTTCTCTGCAACTGCTGAGTATCACGATAGGGCAAAAGCAGGTGAACCAGTTAATTTCCTAGGTGAATTTGCTAAAAATAAGGAAGAGGCAACTGCTTAATCTTCCTTTTATTTTTTTAACTTTTTTTCTATTCTTTTTTCTTATTTTTGAAATTCTTTTTTTATGTTCTATAAATTATAAAATTATAAAACTAATAAAGACAATAATATAAATTATAAAATAATTTTATCGGATTTTACAATTTAACTAAAGGGACTAAACAATGAATTATGAATCAATATTAAAAGAATTAAGACCAACTCCTGAGGAGATTGAAGCAGTTAATGAAACAACTGAAAAGGTAATTGATTTCATTAATGAACTCTGCAAAAAAGAAGGCATTGATGCTAAAGCAAATGCTGTAGGGTCTGTTGCTAAAAACACTTGGTTAAGAGGTAAATCTGATATAGACATTTTCATTAGTTTTCCTATTGATACAGATATGGATGACCTTAAGGAAAAGGGTTTGGATATTGCATACAAGACCAATGATGGATTGAATGGAAATGCTTCAGAGCATTATGCTTCCCATCCTTATTTGACCTGTGACATAGATGGCTTTGAAGTTGATATAGTTCCTTGCTATGCTATTGAAGAAGGCCAATCCATTATTTCTGCTGTTGATAGGACCATTTTGCATACAAGATATATCCAAAAGCATTTAAGCAAAGAGCAGGAAGATGAGGTTCTTTTGCTTAAGAAATTCATGGATGCTGTTGGAACATATGGATCCGAATTCAAGACTGGCGGTTTCGCAGGATACTTATGTGAATTGCTTATTTTAAACTATGGGACATTTGATGCCACTATAAGAGCAGCTCAAAGCTGGAAAAGGCATACTGTAATTGATTTGGAAGATTTCGGTACAGCAGGAAATCCCCTTTTCAAAAATGACCCTCTTGTATTCATTGACCCAACAGACAAGAACAGGAATGTTGGAGCGGCCTTAAGAATGGAAAGATATGTTGATTTCATTGTCGCTTCCAGAAACTTTTTAGACATTGATGAAAATGATTCAGAAAAGATAATTGAATTCTTCAAGCCTCTTCAAAAGGAGCATTTATCAAATAAGTCCAATGAGGAAATAGCTAAAGACATTTTAGAATCTTTTAAGGATAGGCAAACCCAAACATTGGTTCTCAAGTTCCCTATTCCTGAAATGTCTGCTGATGCTCTTCATCCACAGTTGCTTAAGACCGTTAGCTCAATCTGTGAAAAGATAGATATGGAGGAATTTTCTGTATTCAAGTATGATTACTGGACTGATGAAGAGAGATTTGTCATTTTCACCATAGAGCTCAATGTATTCAAGCAAGGAAAATATTACATTCATAAAGGGCCTAAAGTATGGCCTAAGAAAGCTTGTGACAACTTCAAGAAGAAATGGCAGGATGCTCTATATCCATTGGATGA
>JAGCLR010000145.1 GCA_017646885.1 Methanobrevibacter sp.
TAGCACTTCGTTAACCATGCAAATTCCTGCGGAAACGCTATCACAAAGCCACAGGCTTTGCTTCATGCTTTTGTGCTACAATCATGCAAAAACCACCACTTTTAGTGCTCAATCCTTTACCGGGAAAGAAAGAGACTCAGAAACAGGCTTTTCCTACTTCGGAGCTAGGTATTATGATTCGGATTTGATGACAGGATGGCTTAGTGTAGATCCTATGTCGGATAAGTACCCGAACTTGTCGCCGTATGCTTATTGTGCGTGGAACCCGATTAGATTGGTGGACCCGGATGGGAATAGTATTTCAGAGTTTGATGAAAATGGTAACTATTTACGAACGACAAAAGATAATTGGTGGCATAATACATTTGTTGGACGAAAAGGTCATATCGTAGATAGCGATGGAAACGTTACACAATCTTTTCGATTTGCTGATCCAGAAAATGATGTAGAATATCTAAAAAATGGAGATATAACTAAATTACAGTTTGTAAAAGAAAGTGAAATTAAAAGTATGCTTTCGAAAGCAGGTGCTTTTGATGAAAAAAATAGGGAAAATAAATTTGCTTATCTATTAAAAGAAGGAAAAGGTCGTGGAAAATTTGATTTTTCAGGAAAAGCTACTGATGGAATGGGCAGTATTTATGGATTAGATACATATAAATCCTTGTATTTAATAGATGGAGTTGCCCATAATGCAAAAAATTTTGGCAATTTTTTATTTGGAGCCGGTGGTAAAGCATTGGGCTTTCCATTGTTAATACTAAAAGCTGGAGCTCATTTTAATAGCATTTTTGGTTTTGAGGACAATGGATATTTACCACAATTAGATTCAAAAGATGATCAGTTTTCTATTTTATGTGGATATAAGTATGCACTTAAAAATGATTATGAAACGCTTAAAAAATAGTCGTATGATAAAATTATTTTTACACTATACATCAATATTACTACCTTTTTTTATTATATCGTGTAACACTTCTGTTATTGATAACTATGAAAAGAGTGTTTTATTTTGTGAAAAATATGGTAATGATGATTTTTCTTTATATGAAGGAGTTTACATATGTTTTAGAGGTAAAGAAAATAAGTATGATTCATATGTGTTACAAATGCCAATATCGGATAGTAATGCACTTCTTTTAAATATATTGTACAGGGATTCTATTGATTATAAAATTATATCAGATAACAAGTGTAAATTTGACACCATTAAGATTATTACTATGATAAATAGATTTAAAATATACGGACTTTATGAATTAAGATATTGGAAGCACAATGGAAACTTGTATTTGAATTTTACAGAAGAACACAGCACTTTGATAAGATTCAAAGACGAAGAAGAAAAAAATAAAGTGCAATCGAAACTTCCAAAAATGGTTAAAATATTGGATTTGTGGTTTTATTTGAAATAAAATTTGTTTCGGAAACAAAAGAACATAATTATATTGATATCAAAATAAATGCGTATCTTTGCAAACTGAAAACAACCGTAAAATATGCTACAAAACTATATAAAATATAATGCCAAAACATCCTCAAAAAGTACTCAAGATTGTTCTCCGCTTTTGTGCTATCGTTTCGCTACCACTACACTTACCGCACAAATTCCTGCGGAAACGCTATCGCAAACTCACAGGGTTTGCTTCATCAGGAAAGAAAGAGACTCAGAGACAGGCTTTTCCTACTTCGGGGCTAGATATTACGACTCGGATTTGATGACGGGGTGGTTGTCTGTAGATCCTATGGCGGATAAGTATCCGGGGTTGTCTCCTTATGCTTATTGTGGATGGACCCGACCAACGGGAGCTGATGAGCACCGCTTGATTGAATTTAATATTGCGAATAATCCGGTGAAGCTTGTGGACCCGGATGGGGAGGATCCATTTACTGCAATTTTGGAAGGTGTAACTACTTTTGCGATATCTGCAGGAATAGATTTTGTCGATAATTTTATCTTTGAGGGGATGAGTGCTAAAGATGCATTCAGTAGCGTTAATTGGGGTGAAGCTGCTTTAGACGCAGCTACAACTGTAGGATTGTCGTTTTTCGTATCGGGAACCGGAAGTGCCAAAGCGA
>JAGCLR010000146.1 GCA_017646885.1 Methanobrevibacter sp.
AGATACCTTTCATTTGCCTGTACAGACTTGAATCCTTTGAACTTGCTTGTAGACATTGCAGTAGGTAAATTCGATGTAAAAGAGCTTGAAAAGGATATGAAGAGCTATTGCACTTTAGAGATACCTATTGGCGATTATGAAGGGCCAGCTCCTCAGGAACCTGTAAAGGAATACATCAATGGCAATTTCATTGTTCATGGCCCTAAAGGATATCAAAGGGTGACAATTAGGGGAAAGACTCGAGAGGAGACCTTTGAAATAGCTAAGGAATTAACTGGAAACGATTATAGTTTTTAATTCCTTTTTATTTTCTTATTTTTGTTTTTTTTATTTATCCATTATATTTTTTTCAGATTCTTTTTTTAATATTCTCATATTTTTATATTTTTAAATTCTTTTTTTAAATCCTCTTTTCATTTAAATAGATTTTTTATGGTGTTTTTTGAATTATCACTTAGAAATGATAATGTCATTGTAATATCATTTTCTATATATAAATAAAAATATAAATATTAGGTTAACTATAAAATATTATATTATAGTATGAATTTTTTAATATTTTTTAAGAATTTAGTGTGATGAATATGGATTTGACAAATATAATAATAATGTTTTTAATAACTTTCTTTGCAACAGTGATCTTCACTTGGTTTGTAAGGAAAACATTAAGGGATGCAGACCTATCTGACAATCCTATAGTAAGTGAACATAGACATAAGGCAGGAACCCCTACAATGGGAGGAATAGCTTTCTTATTTGCTATTTTGCTTATCGTTTCCCTTTATTATAAAAACACAGATATCTTGATCATTTCATTTATCATGCTTACCGGTGGAGTAATGGGATTGCTTGATGACCTATTAGGTCTAAGAGTCAAAGAGTATCAGAAGGTAGTTAAGAATATCAGTGATTCTGTTGTTCCTATAGGCCTCCTTGATTTAGGAGTTGGTGAAGAGGCAAGAATCACCACAGATAAGGCAAAAGAGCAAGTAGGTCCTTTGGTTGAGGAAGGCAAGCTTGAGATTGTTGCAGAAATTCCAATCAAATACGAGCCAAGTGAAGGAGTGAAAATCATTGTACAGCTATTGCCTGGTTTATTCTTGGCATTTACAGGTGCTGTAGCTACTTGCGGTGGATTCGAGTTAGGCCTTTTGGCATATCCTGTTTTAATCATAGGTGTATTAGGTGCAATAAATGCAGTGAACCTTATTGATGGTATGGATGGTTTAGCTGCTGGAATAATAGCTATTGCATCATTTGCATGCTGTGTTTACGGATACATGTTTGGAAATCCTACAGCCCTTTATCCATTTGGACTTTTAACTGCAATCTGTCTTGGATTCCTGGTATTCAATAAGTATCCTGCTTCAATATTCATGGGAGACACCGGATCATTTATCTTAGGTACAGGTTATGCAGCAGCAGTGTTCCTAACTGACATGCCTTACTTTGGAGTGCTTGCATTGGCTGTGCCAATCGTGTCAACAATCATAAGCTTAATGCACAGAGCTCATATAATCACATTGCCTGTAGAGCCTTTGCATCATACCTTGAATTATAAGGGAATTTCTGAAATCAAGATTGTTTTAAGCTATTGGCTACTTACTGTAGTTGTATGTGTGATTGGAATATTAGGAAAGCTTTTCCTATTTTCATAATTTCACATTTGACAAATAATGACTTCAATTAAATTTTCATTAAATAATCATTAAATAATCATTAAATTTACCATTAAATTAATCATTTATTTTTATCTATTATTTTTATTCTTATAAACACATTAAGGGATTGAAATGTCAAAAACATATTTTTTAAATGAATTAGCAGATTCCGTATCTTCCTTAAACACTTTTTCTATCGATCAGCTTGCAGATTCCATTGGAGGCAAGATTTATGGATCAAATAGCTATAAGGCTTCAAATGGATTTACAGGAATATTTGAAACATTGAACGAAGCTCAAGAGGGAGATATTGTAATAAGGCATTGGATTAACGGCAAGGGTGTTGAAATAGCAAATGAGAAAAATGTCGCTTGCCTAATCACTTTGACTCCTAAGGAAGATGCATTGGAAATGGCAGAAAAGCTCCAGTTTCCAGTGATTGTAGTTGATAGGATTGAATTTGCAAATGCATTTGCAATCAAATGGACAATTGACAATTTGGTTCCTGACTGTAAAAGAGTGGTGATAAGTGGAACAAACGGCAAATCCACAAGCTCCCATATGATTTATCATATACTGTCCCATGCAGGATATAATGTCTTTACAAATACAGACGCTAAATCTGAATTCAATACATTGATTGACCCAATGGTTGCAAAATTGATTTCAGAAGAGGTTTTGGCAAATCAGGGAGTTGACCCAAGATTATTCAATTTCATATGTGACATTCCAAACAAGGAGGTATTCGATTATCTGGTCATTGAAGTTTCAGAGGTTCAGGGCTGGGGAACAGACCTGATGAAAAACCATGCATTGATCATGTCTTCAGCGATAAATCCTGATGTTGGTGTTGTAACCAATGTTGCAATGGACCATATTGGCCTTGTTAACTCAATTGAAGATGTTTTTGAAGAGACCTCAGGTGTAGTTAAAGCTACAAATAAAGGAGGAATTGTCCTTAATTTTGATGATGAGAATGTTTTGAACATGAAACAGTTCCTAAATGATGGCGTTGACGCTTACTTCACTTCAATGGAAAAAGAGCAAATTGAAGAATATGAAGAAAGCATTGACAAGAAAGTCTATTTTGACAGAGATGAGAAGCAAATAATGTACAATGGAGAGCCAATCTTAAGCTTTGAGGAGCTTCCATTCACCGGAGAGCATTTCATACGAAATATCCTTTCTGCAATCTCTGCATGCATTTCATTGGAGATTCCAATAGAAGACATTGTAGATGGCGTTAAAACTTATAGGCCTTTAAGCAGAAGGTTTACAAGACTTTACGATGAACCTATAGTCATTGATGACTTTGCACATAATCCTGATGGGATAAAGAACACCGTTAGGGCAAGCTATGACTTGGCAGAGCAATTGGATAAGAATGACTTGTATATTGCCTGTGCAATCAGAGGTTCCCGTGGAGAGACCTTGAATGGATTGAATTCAGAGGCCTTGGCAGAAGTCATCAGGGAATTACGTCACAGGAATGATGACTTGATTGAAAAGGATCCAAATGCTAAGAAAAGAAAGATTTACCTAACCTTATCCTCAAGCGTTGATTTGGTTGACCATTTGAATTTTGTTGAAGACTTTGAAAAGGACATATTCTTTGCCAAATTGGATGATGCCCATATCAAATACAATCATTTTGAAAAACTGTATGATGCTTTAGGATACATTATGGAAACTGCAGGCAAGGATGATGTAGTATTGTTGATTGGTGCACAGGGTATGGATCCTGCATCAGATGTCTTGAAAGACATTTTAGGACATTAAGTAGAATTTTTATTTCATTTAGAATTCTTATAATTAAAATTATTATTTATTAAAAATTTTATTAATTTAAATTCTTATAATTAAAAT
>JAGCLR010000147.1 GCA_017646885.1 Methanobrevibacter sp.
GGAGTCCTAATGCCTAATGATGTTCAGTCAGACATTGATTTTGCAAAACTTCTTGTAAATCATTTAGGCATTAAGCATTACATCATCAATGTCAAGGATGCTGTTAATGGAGTTTTAGATCAAATGATTAAATCTGATATTGAAATATCAGAGCAGACCATGATAAATCTTCCACCTAGAATCAGAATGTCTGTTTTATATGCAGTAAGTCAAAGCAATAATGGTAGGGTTGCTAACAACTGCAATCTTTCTGAAGATTGGGTAGGTTATGCAACAAGATATGGTGATGGAGCAGGAGACTTTTCACCACTTTCAAACCTAACCGTAACTGAAGTTAAGGAAATAGGAAGAAGCCTTAATTTACCTGATGAGTTAGTTAACAAAGTACCGATTGATGGACTCTCTGATCAATCTGATGAAGAGAAGCTTGGATTTACTTATGATGTATTGGATAAGTATATACGGACTGGTGAAATTAGTGATAAAAAGACAAAAGAAAGAATTGATTACCTCCATGAATTGAATAAATTCAAATTGGAATTGATGCCAAGTTTCAAATATAAATAACTTTTTTATTTTCATCAGGGGATGTTTTTTTTTTTAGAGATGATTTCATGGCTGACAAATTTAGCAAGGAGACTCGCAGTTACATAATGTCAAGGATTAGAGGCAAGGACACCAAGCCTGAAATTCTTGTTCGCAAGTATCTTTTTGCAAGGGGGCTCAGATTTCGAAAGAATGATAAAAGGTATCCTGGTCGTCCTGATGTTGTGCTTCCAAAATACAAGACTGCTGTCTTTGTTCATGGCTGTTTCTGGCATCTTCATGAAGGGTGCAAGTACGCTAAAATGCCAAAGTCCAATGTTGAATACTGGGAGAAGAAACTCTATAGAAACAGGGAACGTGATGCACGTAATCAGGCAGAGCTTAAAGCGATGGGATGGACTGTTCTTACTGTCTGGGAGTGCGAATTGAAAAAGGACAAGCGTGAAGAGACACTTGAAATTCTATATGGTCAAATAACTTCCCAAGATAGTGGGGAGTAGGATAATTATTACAATTTCATCTAATTTTTTACCTTTTGTAATAATTTATAACGATTTATAATTATTTATAACGATTTAACACGATTTTTTTATTAAATAAAAGATTGTTTGTAGTTTAATCGAGAAAATACGAACAATCAGAGGATTAAATCGTATGTATTTATATACTAGTTCTTGTATAATAGTAAGTAATATATGATTTTTTTAAATCTTAAAAATCGTATATAATTTTTATGTTCTATGAAAATATAGGGCTTAAAAAATGGAGTCGCTAAATGTTTATGACTGTATTTTTTAGTTTCTTAGTATTTTTAGGAATGTTAATTTTCCTAAACGAAGGAGATATTATCCTCGATTATATATGAGCGATATATAATAATACTAATACCTGTACTATTGTACAATGTATTCATATGAATGATAGATGTAACTATTGTTCTGTTTTATTTTTTCAATTAAGTTTTTTTAAAAAAACTTAATTCTTTAATTCTTTTTTTAAAATAATTCATTTTAATTATTAGATTTTGTGGGCTGGTAGCTCAGATGGTAGATCGTCGCCTTGGCATGGCGGAGGCCCCGGGTTCAAATCCCGGTCAGTCCACTTCTATTTTTTCTTTTTTCTTTCTCTTTTTTTCATCGTGTAAACAGTTTTAAAATAAGCGATTAACTGTTATTAATTTTAATAAAAAAAGAAATTAATTTTAATAAAAAAAGAAATTAAAATAAGTTTGAAATAAAAAAGAAATAAAAAGGCATTATACCTTTTTAAAATTTAAATTGCAACTTATTCCTATTCTAAATAATAAGACACCTTTAGCTCCACCTTTCATTGCTGCTTTTGCATCTTTTAGAAGAGCTGCGTGAGATAATTTTTTAGTATTGCTTTCAGAATGGTATGTCTGCAAGCCAGTCCAAATTTGTGCTCCATTGGATTTCTTAACGATTTCTTTTGTCACAGAGGTAATCCATGATCTTTTTTCCTTATAAATGCCTTTATATACCATTGGAGTTAAAACATCAGCGTATTTGCTCATTGTTGAAACATCTTGACCAAAATGCTTGATTAAGACTTTTGGTTCAGGCATTAGAGCAGCTGAGATAATGCAATTAGGCTTAACCTTGCGGACTTCGATTGAAGCCTTTTTCATGAAGTAGTTAATTCCACGTTCAGGTTTCTTATATAAACCTGCAGTTCCTCCAAAACGGACATAATCGAAGTGAATTCCGTCCACTCCCTTAATCCTTGCATAGCTCTTAGCTTGTCTGATCCTTTTATTCAAGAAGGAATATTTGATTTTGTTATTCTTATCGATTGGCCTAACCCATTTTCCGCCACTGTAACAGACTTGCATCCATAAATGAACTTTTATTCCATGTTTATGTGCTTTTTTAATAAAGGAAGCAACACCTGACCTTCCGTATTTTGCTATTGCATGAACATGCAGGAAAATATGCTTGGTTCCTCTTTTTGCAAGGCTTTTAAGATTCACTTTTTTCATATGGTCTGACCATAGCCAATAGCCGTCCCCTTTAGTCATTTTAGGTTTGACTTTTATTTTATAGGAACCGTTTGAAGCTAAATAAGGAGCATCCTTTTTATAAAAGTAATATTTCACATTATATGTTCCCTTTTTAAGGTTTAAATAGATTTTAGCATTACCATAGCTATTAGTTACAGCAGTATAGGTTTTACCTGCAACTTTAAAAGTTACTTTCTGATTTTTTAGAGTTTTATTGCTTGAATCAAGCAACTTAACATAGAATAAGCATTTGGATCCTTGACGATAATTGATGTATTTGTCTCCGATTTTCAATTTGGTTTTAATTGGAGATTCGATAGTCACTTTACATGTGTTAGTTGCACCAGTTGTTAAATCATCACCAAGGTATGTTATTTCAGCTTCATAAACTCCTTTAGCTAATTTAACACTTAACTTAACTTCACCATTTGCATCAGTGGTCTTATTGTAAGTGACACCATTCAATAGGATTTGCAGAGGTTTAGAAGATAATTCGGTGCCATTTGCTGTTAATTTAATGCTCATTGTAGTTGTGAATGACTCATATCCTTTAACATTTGATGAGCTTATGATAGAACTTGCCTTTTCATCATCAACTACTTCAGCCTCATCCTCATTTTCACTGTTTTTGTTTTCAGTATCTGAGTCTTCAGCAAGCATCTCTCCACTTTCTTCTTCCCTTAAATTTTCGCTGTTTTCTTGGATTGCCTGATTTTCACTTAGAATTTCCTGTCCTTCAGAAATTGCATTATCATCACTAAATGCCATCACATTATCATCTGCTGAAACTGCAGTAATTGATAGCATCATTAAAGTGAAAATCATCAATAAAACTATCCTTTTCATAGTTTAATCTTTTATTTTTCTTAATTTTTATAATTTATGTATATATTTATAATTAAATTAAGGGTCGAATTAATGGTATATTTTGCTTTGTTTTGATTAGTGGATGATTGAAAAAACTAATTAGACTTAATGAAAAAAGATGATGTTTTCAAACTAAATATTATATACTTTAATAAATATATTTAAATATAATATAGATTTTTAAAAGATTTCTAAAATGATTTCAAATCTATTACAATTATACTGATAATTTCAAAATTAATTTTTAAAAACGAATTAAGAGGAATCAAATGACTTATAAAGAAATTTCCAAAGAGTTTTTAGATAAGGCAAATGTTACCATTGGTGATACAATAAAGGTAACTAAAGAGGATATTTCCTATGAGGGAATATTGCTTGACAGATCTGAAGACGCAAAAGATGCTTATATTGTAATTAAACTTGATAGCGGTTACAATGTTGGAGTGAACATTGAATCTGCAACCATTGAACTTATTGAAAAGGGTGACCAGCCAAAGATAGGATTTGAAGGAGACAAAATTGAAAAAGACCCTAATAAACAGAATATCTCTATCATCTCCACTGGAGGTACAGTATCTTCCATCATTGATTATAAAACTGGGGCTGTACACCCTAAATTCACTGCAGAAGACTTGCTAAGGGCAAATCCTGAGCTTTTGGATTTAGCAAATTATGATGTAAAGGCTTTGTATAACATCTTGTCTGAAAACATGCAACCTGAATATTGGGTAAAGGCAGCAGAGTCCATTGCAGATGACATCAATAATGGCGCTGACGGTATTGTGATTGCTCATGGTACAGACACTATGCATTACACTTCCGCTGCATTAAGCTTCATGATCAAAACCCCTGTTCCTATTGTAATAACTGGTGCACAAAGAAGTTCAGA
>JAGCLR010000148.1 GCA_017646885.1 Methanobrevibacter sp.
CTAAAGTGTATCCGTGGTAAGATCTTAAGTCCCAGTCAAGTACACCAATCCAGTATACTCCGTCACCTATTTTTTGTGCTTTTGCTTTCATTTTAATTCCTCTAATATTAAATTACATAAAATCTTATGTATTACATTTTAGCAATTTCACATAACTAAAGTATTATTAGTTCGTAAATGCTTAAACATTTATTTATATATTTTTCTATATATATAAAGTTTTGGTTTTAATAAATACGAACAAAATTATCATTGAAAAAAATATAAAAGAATAATTTCTAAAATGGGACTCCGACCAATCCAACAACAAGACTAACCACAATAATTATTCCCATTAAGAAAGACATGAAGGTTACGATTGGCTTAAAAGCGCTTTCAGGCATTATATAGGACAATAGATTCTCAAGCAAATGCCCTCCATCCAAAGGTTTCATTGGTAGCAAGTTAAAAGTTCCCACAGCAAAGTTAAGGAAATATATCCAAAACAATAGCTCGGATAAAGGCATTAAAATCCATAATAAAGGAGTGTAGAACTGGTTATCAAAGCCATCGGCAATTACACTGTTTGCATTGACTTGAATTCCCATAAAACCTAATGACTTGTTCATAGGATTGGATTTCAATTGGAAACTGTAATCCCCTTGATCCGTATGAATATTAACCGTTTCATTTGGCCTTAAGGTACTGGTGGCTTTTTGGAAAGATGCCATATCATTTACAGTGAGATTATTTATTGATCTGATTACCATTCCTTCAGACATATAATCTTTAGCATTCGCATCTGAGGTTAATCTGTTAATAACAACCCCATCATCTTCAAATACCACTGGGATGATAAATGAAGAAATAACTAACATAATAATCAATGCAATAGCTGCTAAGGTTAAATTTGCCATAGACCCCGCAACATAAATTCTCATTTTGGCTGGACGGCTTAATTCATTCAATTCCTCTTCATCTGGCTCTACAAAAGCCCCTGGAATGATTGCAAACAATAAAAGTCCAATTGAATTTATATTGATCTTCTCCACTCTTGAGAGAATTCCATGACTGAATTCATGAACTATTAAAACTGTTGCAAGTGCAATAAGACCGGCAAGCAATGGAATATATATAGGAGACCCTGGAACTTCAACACCTGGAACGATTAAGCTAACTGAAGGAGTTTCCATCAATGTCTTTAAGGAATAAACCAAAGCAACAGCCATAAGAATCATAAATCCAGTTGAAATAACGATTCCTATGTTCATATACCATTTCCAAAATCTTGGAGCACGATTGGCTAATCTATCTATAAACCCTCTTAACCTTTGTGTTCTCCACATCAAAAGAGGAAAATTCACTTCAACACCATGATCGGTTAGCTGATTCTTAAATACAATCGCAATAGTCCAAATGAGAATGAAAGCTATCACATAATAATATATACCATTCATAATAACACAATTAAGATTTTTAAATAAGTTTATTTATTTGAATAATATTATTAAGTTTTCATAATATAAAAAAGTACTCATTTTAGAAATTTTTAAAAAACATGAAGAAAATAGAATAAAATATGAATAAAAAAATTATTTTTTTAACATGTGTAATTGGGATTATAGCGCTTTTGGCAATTAGTGCAACAAGTGCTGAAAAAAGTGATGTGGACACTTCAGATTGGGTGAATATAACTGTATATAACACCAATTTTCAGATTCCACCAGAGTATGGGGGAGGAAGTGATTCTGGAGGAAATTATGTTAAGACAAATGTATTCACATTTGGACTTGTAGCTTTGGAAGATGACAAGTCACTTAGAAACAATTATGGATATGAATCCACCCTTGATGAGCTTTATGATGTTGAAGAGATGGAAATTGACGGGCATCATGCCGTTGCATATTACAGCCATAGAAGCATAGTTGACCATGACGTGACCTATCTCTATTTCGAATCAAACAAGACATTCTATGCATTGAGCTATGATGGAAACGATGTCAATGATACAATGAAAAAGATTGTTTCTTACAGCCCTAAATCCAATTTCACTAAAGAAAAATTTGATGAAAAATTAAATAAAATGCAAGATGATTACATTGAAGAGCAAAATGAATATGCAGAATCCTATGCTTACGATCAAGGATATAAAAATGGATATTCACAAGGAAGCTTAAACAGTAGACACAATGACTACTTTGGTTACTACCTATTCTATAGATTAGGAAAAAGAAGTCGTTAATGTAAAAATAATTAAAATAAAAAAATAAAATAATCAATAAAAATAGCAAAGATAAGAATTTATAATTCTTATCTAAATTCTTTTTTTAAAAAATAATTAAATTAACTAAAGGCTAGGCCATGCCATATCATTGAAGAAGATCAAGTCAACTTCATCTCCTTTTTCAATTCCTTCGTGGTTTTCATCAATGATAATGTAACAATTTGCCTCTACCATAGACCTAATGATACCTGAACCTCTATTCAAAACATGATGAACGCCAGTATCATCAGCTACTGCACGAATATAATCTGTTCTTCCAAGAGATGATGGTATTTTGGTTTTAGATATCCTATTAATCACTTTATGGGAATAATCGAGCCCTTGCATTTTAAAGAGGTAATGCCTTGCAATTATATCAAATTGGCCCATAGCAGCTACAGGTTGACCAGAAAGCATAAACACTTGGGTCCCATTTACAATACCTGCACCAACAGGCTTTCCAGGCCTCATTGCAACACCGTGGAATAGGACTTCACCTAATTCCTCAACCGCTTCAACAACCACATCACCTTTACTGATAGCAGTGCCGCCAGTTGTAATCACTACATCATATTCATTGCTTGCCTTGTCAATAGCTTCCTTAACAGCTTCAAAATCATCTGCACCATGTTCTATATCAACAATAGCTCCAGCACTTCTAATCAATGCTGCAATGGTAAATTGATTTGAATTTATGATTTTAGCTTTGTCAATCTCTGGAGAAGGTTCCACCAATTCATTTCCAGTTATCAGCAATTTGACTCTTGGCTTCTTATAAACTTCAACTTCACTATGTCCTGCTGAAGCAATCAATCCCATCTCTTGTGGCCTGATTAAAACATTTTCACCTAACAATTCATCTCCTTTAGCAATGTCTTCAGCCTTTGGAGAAATGTTTTCGCCAGGAGTAACTTGTGAATGGATCTCTAAATTATCCCCATCTTCATAGGTGAATTCCTTCATTAAAACAGCATTTGCACCATTTGGAATCGGTGCACCTGTTGCTATTACAATAGCTTCACCATTAGACAGGGTTTTATCTGAAAAGTCACCTGCTCCGATTCTATCAATGATTTTTAATTCTTTAATGACATTATTGGAAGCTCCAAAGGTATCCTCTGCAATCACTGCATAACCATCCATAGCAGATTTGTCAAATGGAGGGGAATTATGATAAGAGGAAATGGAATGAGCTAAAACTCTGCCTTGAGAATCCTTCAAATGAATCTTTTCTGTATCCATAAGCTTTTGATTCTCATCAATTTTAGCTAAAGCGTCTCCCAAGGGAATTAAATTTGATATAAACTTCATATTATCGTCCATAAAATAAATTAATAAATAAAATATAAGATAAAAATTTAAAAAAAATAAAAGAAATGATAAATATTATAAATTAAGCCATATACTTTTCAATGACACCATGATAAGCGTCATCCAAATCAGCTACAGCTAAATCCACAATGGTTTCATCATCTTTCTTAATGACTAATGAATCTCCTTTGACTTCACCGATAATTGCAGCGTCCACATCAATAGAATCAATAATTTCATCTGCATTATCTGCACTTACGGTTATGATGAATCTTGCATGGGATTCAGAGAACAATAAGTTATTGTCGCTGATTCCATCTTCAGCTGGAACCTTGCTAATGTCCACTTCACATCCTAATTTGCCGCTCATAGCCATTTCAGATAATGCAATAGCTATTCCACCAGCAGATACATCGTGGGTAGCGGTTATTGCAAGTTCATCTTCCCCTTCAAGGTATTTTACATAATCGCCATCATTTTCAATTAGGTCAAGAATGGTGTTTGCAGATGCCAATTCATCATCGATTCTGATTTTAGGAGCATCCCCTTGTTCAAGAGAGTGAACTGCTCTGTGGTATTCAGAACCTTCAACCTCATCATAGGTTTTACCGATTATGATGATTTTATCTCCTTCATTCTTGAATGGAAGGGTTCTAATATTACTGAGTTTTTCAACACCTATTACTCCTACAGCAGGAGTTGGGTTGATCTTAATACCTTCGGTTTCATTGTAGAAACTTACATTTCCACTGATTACAGGAGCTTCGAATTTCTCTGCGATGTCAGACATTCCCTTAATGCACTCCTTGAATTGCCAGAGGATTTCAGGATTTTCTGGGTTACCGAAGTTTAGGCAGTCAACAACAGCATAAGGTTTTGCACCCATTGAAACCACATTACGGATTGCTTCCGCTACACTACCTGCTCCACCATCGTATGGAGTCAATTTAGTGTGGATTGTATTGGAATCGGCAGTAATTGCAACAGCGGTTTCATCATCAATTTGCAATACAGCTGCATCGTCACCAGGCTTTACAACAGTTCTGGTTTGAACTTCATGGTCGTATTGCTTGTAAACCCATTCTTTGCTTGCAATGTTAGGAGAGGATAATACTTTAATCAATGATTCATCGATTGGGCCATCAACCACTTCAACTAAATCAGTTGGCTTAGCAGGCTCTCTCATTTCCCTATCAAGTGAAGGAGGGTCTGCTAAAAGGATTGTTGGAACATCACATAATGTTTGGAGTTCAATTTCTGCATCGAAATCCTTTACAACCATATGGTTTCCATCAGTAACTTCACCAATCACTGCAGAAGGAATTTCATGCTTATCACAGATAGCTTGTGCCAATTCAACATCTTTAGGGTTAATGACAAAAATCATACGTTCCTGGGATTCTGAAAGCATAATTTCATAAGGAGTCATTCCCTCTTCACGAAGAGGAATAGCTCTAAGGTCTACAACTGCACCGTTACCAGACTTGTCCACAAGTTCTGATACACAGCAGGTAAGGCCTCCTCCACCTAAATCCTTTACACC
>JAGCLR010000149.1 GCA_017646885.1 Methanobrevibacter sp.
ATGATCTGTTGTTCTTCTTTCGAAATCCATTAGGAATTTTTCATCATCTTCAGGATAGTTTATTATGAAATGTTCGTACAATAGGAATAATCCATAGTAATAGAATGATTCTGCAAGCTGCTTTATGTCAGCATCTTTACTGATGAAATTCATTTCTTTCATTAGATTGAATAGCTCTTCCCAGCCATTGATCGCATATCCTATAATCGCTTCCTTTACAAATTTCTTTATCTTTTCGTTATGATAGGATTCAACCAGGAATATCCTTGTGATCTTCATCATCTTCTCTTCAGAAAGCTTTGAGATGAATCTATCGCTTCCTTCCTTATAGAAATGGTCGAAATCCATATTCAGATTTTCCTTAGGTTGCATTACAGGAGCTTCTTCCTTTAGCATTTCGTTAATGTAATAACTTAATATGGATTCTAATATTGATTCCTTGCTTTGGTAGTGGTTATAAATGGAGCTTTCCTTTATTCCAACTTCCTTAGCTATTTGTCGTATGGAAACTCCATCATATCCATATTGAGAGAATAAGTCAATGGAAACATCAAATATCTTTTCTTTTGTATTCTTTTTTGCCATATTATCATCTTTTTTTATTAAAATGAAATTAAAAATGAAATTAATAAACTAACACTTGTTAGTTAAGATTATATTTTATTATGTTGGCATTGATATATAAAACTAACGATTGTTAGTATAATTTTAAAACACATTATGGATTAGGTGATTTCAAATAGTCTTTTTGCATTTTCTGCAGTTATTCCAATAACTTCAGACTCTTCAATATTTAATTCTTCAGCTATTTTTCTTATAACGTATTTTATGTTCAGTGGTGTATTCATTTCCCCTATTTTTTCTTCTGGAGTTAAATATGGTGAATCTGTTTCAAGAAGCACATGGCCAATGCCTATCTTATTCAGCATTTTTCTTATCTTCTTGTTGTTTTTGTGAGTGACTGTTCCACCAACTCCTATATAGAAACCTAATTTGATGAATTCCTCAGCCATTTCTCCTGAACCTTGATAGGAATGCATGGATCCTGCGACATTGTGCTTTTTCAATATGTCATAGGTGTCCTGCATTGCCTTTCTGGAATGGATTATAACAGGAAGCTCATGTTTTTCAGCCAGGGTAAGCATTTTTTCAAAAAGCTCAATCTGCTTATCCTTATTTTCTTTTCCTTTGTAATAATCAAGACCTATTTCCCCTACAGCGATGACCTTATCATTTTTTAGCTGATTATCTAATAGCAAAATGTCTTCATCTGTCACTTCATCTGCAAAAGTGTAAAAGTATCCTAAAGCAGCATAGACATTTTCATAGGTTTGGGACAATTTCAATACTTCTTCATTGCTTTTAGGATCAGTCCCATTTAATATTATGAAAATATTCTCTTTTGCAGCTTCTTTTATTATTTCCTCTGCATTTTCCATTTCACTGTTGTAGATGTGACAATGTGTGTCTATAATCATAAGTCATCACTTGATTAGGAATAATTTGCATTAATTATTTTTGCATTAAGTTTTTATTCTTTTAACCTCAATTATTATATAATCAATTAAATTAAATTAAATTTTTGGTGAACCCAGATGGATGAGAAGTTTTTAAGAACAGAAATGTTAATTGGAAAGGAAGGAATGGAAAAACTAAAGAATGCCAAGGTAGCTGTTTTTGGCCTTGGTGGTGTCGGTTCCTTCGTTTGTGAAGGACTTGCAAGAAGTGGAATAGGCAATTTTGTTCTAGTGGATTTCGATAAGGTTGATGAGTCCAATATCAACAGGCAGATAATCGCCACAACAAAAACAATTGGCAGAAACAAGGTTGATGTTATGAAAGAGAGAATCTTGGATATCAATCCTGATGCTAATGTTGAAATTCATAATGAATTTTATCTGGCTGATTCAACATCAAACATCATTAACGAGGACTTGTCATATGTCGTTGACTGTGTGGATACCATAATGGCCAAGATTGCAATCATATGCAAATCCAAGGAAATTGGCGTGCCAGTTATGTCCTGCATGGGAACTGGAAACAAGCTGGATCCTACAAGTTTTGAAATAGATGACATTTATAAAACATCATATTGTCCCCTTGCTAGTATAATGAAAAAGGATTTAAAAAAGAGAAATATAAAAAAATTAAAGGTCTTGTATTCAAAGGAACATCCTATAAACACAAATGATCATGAAGTAAACCAGAATGAAAAGAAGCATAAGGTCAAGGGAAGCGTTTCATTCATGCCTCCAGTTGCAGGACTGATGATTGCAGGTGAGGTAATAAAGGATATTGTTGGCAAATGATTTAAATCATTTTTCCTCAACTATCTTTCCGCTCATATGGTCTATAGTGATTTCATAAAGTTCTGTAACATCCAAAAGCTTGTCTATTTCTGATTTTGTTTCCTCTTCAGTTGGGAAGAACTTGTTTCCTAATTGAGTCAGTTTTTCTATTTTTGTTTCTTTGTCCTTTATTGTTTTCATTCTTCCAAAGACAATCACGCTTTTAAAAGTGTACCACCAATCGTTCACTGCCTTTTCACCTTTATCCACTACACAGTAAGACACTTTATCATGCTTTTCAATGGAATCCCTTTTATGGCTTTCCTTAACGGTTCCATGGAAGTATATCTTTCCATCCACATAAACATGACTTAAAGGTACAGCATAAGGATACTCATTGTCACCTAATACTGCCAAGACACCACGAGGTTCGTTAATTAAGATATCAATGCATTCCTCTTCACTTAAAGCCTGTTTCTTTCTTCTCATTTCTCTAAACATGATTAAATATTGGTTAATACTTATAAAAATAGTTAATTAATAATGAGATATTTTTGAAAAAATTAAATTTTTAAAAACAGTAAAAAAAGCAAAAAAGCAAAAAAAAAAACAAAAATAGTAAAAAAAAT
>JAGCLR010000150.1 GCA_017646885.1 Methanobrevibacter sp.
GAGAAGAGCGGTGGCAGACACCAGACCTTCACAGTGGAGAGTGAGGACATCGTAAGAGCAAAGGTAATCAACGAACTTAAAGTGAAATAACTATGAAGAAGTATCTGTTTCTATTTGTTGCAGTCGTATCGCTTGCCCTGTCATCAGGGCAGGCATACGCCCAGCGTTATCTCCCGAAGATGATGGGTGTGGAACTCAGAGGCGGCTTTGTAAACGGCTCTAAATCTCCGCTTAACTACTACACGGGAATAGCGATGTCGGGATATACCAAGAAGGCTAACCGCTGGGTGGTGGGTGCAGAGTATCTGCTCAAGAACTACGACTATCGGGGTACATCTGTTCCGCGTGCCCAGTTCACAGCCGAGGGTGGTTACTATCTGAAGTTCCTATCGGATCCTACAAAGACCTTCTTCCTCTCCATCGGCGGCTCTGCATTGGCAGGCTACGAAACGGTGAATTGGGGCGATAGATTACTACACGACGGCTCTACGCTGCTTGCCAAGGATGCCTTTATCTATGGCGGTGCCATTACCCTTGAATTGGAGAGTTATATAACAGACCGTATTGTACTGCTTGCCAATGTGCGTGAGCGTGTCCTCTGGGGAGGCTTACTCGGCAAGTTCAGCACTCAGTTCGGTTTAGGTGTCAAATTTATTATCAATTAAAATTTAATGCGTTATGAAAAAGTTATTTTCCTATATGATGGTTTGCGGTGCCATGATGACCGCTGTATTGGGCTTCACATCTTGCGAGGATGAACTCGATGTTCAGCAAGCCTATCCTTTTACAGTTGAGACAATGCCCGTTCCCAAGCGGATAGTCAAGGGCGAGACAGCGGAGATACGCTGCGAGATTGTGCGTGAGGGCTATTTCTCGGATACACGCTACACAATCCGTTACTTCCAGCCCGATGGCGAGGGAATACTCCGTATGGATGACGGAATGGTGTTGCTGCCGAATGACCGCTATCCGCTCGACAGAGATGTGTTCCGCCTGTACTACACCTCGGAGTGTGAGGACCAGCAGACGATAGATGTCTATTTCGAGGATAACCACGATCAGGTATATCAGCTCACTTTCACATTCAATAATGAGGCGAAAGATGAGGAACCTACTAACTAAAATACCGAAGGACCTACTTCTGATGTGTAAACAAATGGTGTCAGGAGATGACATTGTCCCCCAAAAGGTCTTTCTTTTGGGGGACTTCATTGTTGTTATACCAATAGTGTAATAATGCACTATTACAACTATAATGTGGAGAAGCTTAGTAACTTCCGTTATAAACAAGGAGTAAGGGTAATATTCAGGACATATCCACCCATTGCATCATTAAATGAAACAATACATTATTAATGCCTCACTCCTTACAAACAAAAGTAAGTCGATAGTTGTTATTTTTAGCAAGAAGGTCTTTTACGATTGTATCAGCATACTTCCTTGCTTCACGAAACAAAATAAAATATATAAAGAGAAAGAATATTGCAACTATAAATACTATTATCATAATAGCATAACATATTTTATTATTATTGATTATATTTGAATATGGTATAAGTAATGTACAGGCTAATATTGCATCGCCAATAAGTCCCTCATAGACAGCTGTCATAACCCACATACGATTGTAATATTCATAGTCGTATTTGTTATCTTCTTTTTTAAGATTATCCCAATACTGGCAATATATTGCATCTATTTCGTCTTCTGACTGAGTACAAAAGCCATATTTCTTAAATAATTCATACTTCCGTTTCTTGTGTTGAAATAGTTCTTGGCGTGCATATCGTCCTATACCAAACATGACAAGGCCTAAGATGTATATTGCAGGAATGACAATATACCATCTAAAATAGTTTTGGAGTAGAAGAAAAACATCATTGTATCTAAATAACAAAAACACACAAATAACTACGAATGCGGTAAAACCTGAAATTATAAAAGAAAAATCAAATATATTAAATATATCTGCTATCTTACTTGTAATCTTCTTAAAAACTGATGTCATATATTTTCTAACTTAAATTGCTATATTTTAGTTAAATTTGTATATTCGAGCATTCTTATCTAACTTTTCAATCACACTCATCGCTTGATTTCTACTCACATGATGTACATATACTAGTTTACAGTATATGTTTGAGTATTCATTATAGATATTAGTAGCGAATATTCCAGGATCATCCGTACCTACAACAATCGGCGGAATTGGGTTACCTTCTTTTTCCCATTTAATCCAATTCCACAGATGATATGTATCATATGCATGATGATGACCGATTCTCACATTGCTAGTAGGAAGTGTTTCAATTACAATTTCCTTTTCATTCAAATACCGTAAAAGCATCAACTGTAACTCTTCCAAATCCAATTCCGAGAACATTTCAGTTGTTTTCACTTCAATTATTTCATCATACTTCTTTTTGAATTTAGGACAATGGTATTGCCTTAGCATTGTTATTCTTTCATTCTCTTCATTCATAAACTCACCACAATCACATTTGCTAGCCTCGGAATCAAGATTAAGTCTATTGAATACTTCACACCATTCTTCGTGATTATAGTGTGGTATATCCTTAGCGCTTTCCTTATTTCCCGCAAATACGTGAAATGGACATAAACGACGAAGTTTCCATACCTCACTTATCAATTCGATAGAATAAGAATGGCTATATATACTATAATATAACTCGTGAATTTTTACTACGAGATTATTAATTGTATGCTTTAACTTTTCATTTGAATACTTTGTTATAAGATTATATGCAAAAACCAGATCATCTAGATATTCCCCTTTGCGCATATAGATATATTCACCAACGTTATCTACCCACTGCCGTGGTGAAAGACCAGCAGCAGTTGCATGTCCTATGCGATCTCCATAACTGAAATCCAAAAAATCAACAGCCTCATAAATACTTCTAAGACCTCCTAGAATATGAAAGAAATCCTCTCCAGCGTGATATGTAAAATGATGGTAACCTCTCCTCTTGAGATAACGGAATGCAGGTGCAAACACTTCTGGAGGAGCATCAAATTCACTGGCAGCAGCATCTACTCCAATAATATGCCTTGAAGCTGGTGAATTGGTGTCCTTCATTCGTGCAAGCACATTTGCCCTTTCCCATATATCTTTACGCAACAGCTCGTGCCTAATCAATGTTGGGTCATTATCTTTCTTTTTTATAAAGTGAGCTATCAACTTCAACTTAGGAGCTTGGTTGCATTCTGATTCTGACAAATCGCTAAGCTCTTTCCAACAATTCTTCCAACCTTGAGTTATATTAGATATAAGTTGTTCATTCTCTCCTGTGGACAGTTTGGGAGAAAAACGTCCTTCTACAAAAGCTATATTACAACCGCTATTTCCACACAATTGCAAGAAACGTGTCTTATAATCAATTTTCTCACAATTATCGCGAATTCCATTCGTCGTATATTTCTGAAATTCTTCAAATCCATAATCATGCTTTTGTTGTACAAGAAGGCGATTAAAGAAACCGAGTATTAGCAAATACAAGTGAAATGCAACAGCTACACTTTCCTTTGGGTTATCGACTAAGTAGCCCAATACAAGAATATACATCAGCCCTTCTACATTCAATGGGGTTCCATATTTAGTTCCTCCTTCAATAGTAATTGAAGCAAATGGATTTTCTATTCCATCATTAAGTTCATTATTGCCATTTATGAGAATAGAAATAACTTCCGATAAGTCTTTTGCATTAAAAAGTTTTTGTTCTTGCCGTTCTGATTCCTGTTTGTTTTGTGGCTCTTCTTTATCCTTTTCTGTATCACTAATATGGTCTTCAAATAAGGCCATATATAAGTATTGTCGTATCCTTCTCGCCGTTAATAGTAATTTCTCCAGTTTCTCAGTACTAATTGGAGCAAAATCTTGCTCTATCTGCTCTTGTGCAAGACTACTATTAGTTATAGAATCATTGTACAAATCCATGATTTTCTGTGGATACATCATCAAATCTTGCCAAACAATATCTGCTTCTGTAGAGCCATTTAAGTGAATGTGCAAATCGTGAAAGCCTTGCTGTTTATTTACAATATACGCAATTTCAGGAATGTAAGGATATGGTAAAGCCGTATATTTTACATTTGGAAGAATAGTTTTAAGACAATACTCTCTTATTTTAGATATGTCGGTATTCATACACAATGGTTTCTTTACATATAAAAAAGCCATTTGTAGAATTAGCGGTGGAATATATGTTATAAGTTCTTGCCACGAATTCTGCATCGACTGTTTTACATAAATTTGACCATTAATCATCTCCAAATGTTCCTCTGCCAACTTATATAGACCTTTCGTTAAAAGACTAGGAAGAGAATCTATGTCTTTTAACGAATATTGCTGATTCAGTCTAAAATAGTGATCAGGGACATTCTTATCTTCACTACGTAGGAGTAGCAACAAACGCCGTTTAACATCTGTGAAAGATGGAACTTTACCACAGATATAATCATGAAGCGATATACTATCTGCAAGTAAATATCTTATGATTGAGTTTGTTGCCATATTTTTTTACTATCTTTTATTTTAATAATAACCTCTTTCCAGGACGAACATCCCTCACAATATGTTTTTAGTATATCAATATTAGTCTTTAATTCTTCTTCTTTGAAATAAGTTCGTACTCTTATGATTGTATTATCAGTATTTTCTTTAAGAAAAATTAGAGGAGTATCATATAAAAGCTCAAATACGTTTATGGTTCTTTTAAAATGAGACAGCGCAAAAGAAAACTTTATTGGATTACTTTTTCGTTTTTTATTATTTTTATTACTTTTACTACTGAAAATACAAACTTGCTGAAGTTTTTCATATATTGAATTTATTATACACCAATTCATTGTATTTCTTGTATCCTCGTTAATGTCTTTACTTGATTTATTTATAAAGTAAAACAAAGAAAGCCATAATTCGCTAGTGGTTCTCAGAATTTGATTTGAATCCTCACTAATAACTTTATCTGGGTTCAAATAACAAAGAAACAAAGGGCAACTTATTATCCAACGTGAGAACGCCAATTTTCTCTTCTCTTCATCTTCCAACTCCTGTACAATATTTAGATTGTTATTAAAAATCTGATTAGATTCCATGGGATTATTATTTGACAATTTAGAATTGCTAAGATTTTCTTTTGCATCCTCAACAAGAGCGGAATTCATAACAATAATGATTCGTCTATGCATAGCATCCCCGAGATTAGGTTCTTCACTGGCCAAAATACGATCATCTAAAGTTCTCATAGCGTAAAACGCACGCGTAGCTATTTTCCCAATTATATGAGGAGGAACACATTTGGGGCATTTTTCCATCCACGTACATAACACCTTAGCAAGACTTGTATCTTTCTCCTCATTTTCTTCTTCTATAGTATTAAATATAGGTTCTTGTTCCGAGGGGTTTATCCCTCTTTCAAAAACTGGCATAACATTATCTTTTATTTGAGAAAGTTCATTGAGCAATACATGAATATCCATTATTCGTTCTTCAAGCTTATCTTTCTCTGATTTTGTTTCGTCATCTTTATTACTCATCTTTAAAACATTATATCGTTTTAATAGCTCCACAATTGTCCCTAATAATGTATAGAATGAATATATTACTATTGACTGCTGTTTATAAGCATATGAAGCTATTGACATAGGAAAAAAAGCGAGTTGCCTTTCCATCGTTGTTGCATAAGGTTTCTTGAATACAACATCTATCCTATCTTGAGTTTCAGATGAACGTTTTTTCGCATATTCCGCAAGGCCTTTAAGTATTAATGTTCCGCCCCAAGGTGCTTTGTTTTCTGAACTATTATAATTTAGGCTTGCTCTGATATAGGTTGATAAATAACTACAAATATCTCTATAAACCTTATTTTGTCCAATAAATGAGTAGTCTGATAAACCTTCAATTGTTGGAACAAGTGCCGCATCCTTTTTCTGGTCACTTCGATATGGCATTATAGTGAGGAGATTCTTTATTGTTGCAATCGCAATCCAATATTCAAAAAACATTGAAGGGTTGTTTTTTGAATGTTCAACAAACATTATATATAATGAAAACAGGACCGCATTAGAATTTACAGAACCAGATGTTGGCAACAATTGATATGTTTCATTTAGTAATTCTTTCTTGAGCAAGAATTCATGAGCAATGTTGCAAAAATCCGTTGGTAGTGATTTTGCCAATTCAACATCAACACCAGATTCATACAAATCACTTACGAAGGCATCTGTTACGTTTAATATATTAAGACCGCTATCTGAAACCTGTTTAAGTATTTGAATTTGAGTTCTTAACGGCAATCCTAACAAATATGTATTTACTGTATGAATTTCATATTTATTATGCAATCCTAACTTACTTAAGAAATCCTCGTAATGTTTATATATTGTGATTTCATTTGATTGTTGATTAATGAAAATCTTGCCACCATTATTTAGTTTTTCACCTATAGTAAGCAAATGAATACGATTGGGAGCCTTCATGATTTTTTGCATATATTGGCTCTCTATTTCGGTTACTAATTCATCATACTTCTCAATTTTTTTGAGTTTCTCACCTTCCCATGTTAAAAGTTCATTCCCTAAATTCTTCCATTGATATTTTCGTATTGCTTTTGAGAACAACTTTAGGTCTCCACTTAAGAGTGTTATTATTTTCTGAGATGTAAGATACTTACGTATTGTTTCCAGAACTTTCCACCCGTTATTGAAATTGACATCAATGTCATCAAAGGCTATCAAAAATGCCTTTTTACCTAAAATTTCAAGTGCCTCCTCTACTATCTTATTAAAGTTTTCTTCAAGTTCTTTTGCTGCTTTTACAGATTCAAGACCTTTTCTCATCACATGTTCAGGGTCATGCCAATTTGAATACAATGAGGCATTGTCTATATCAATAGAAGGCAAACCTGCCGCCAATTTCTTTAATTTATCATTCCACGATTTCCTTTTACGATATTCTTTACAATATGGATCGCATTCATTTTTACTGATTTTCTTTTCGACTTTATCAGTAATTAAAGAAATTAATGTTAAAAATATGTGTCCTTTTTCCTCAATAAGCGTAGGGTCTATAAGTCCTATAATTTCAACATCTTTATTTCTTTCTTTTTCACAATGATAGAGAATGCTCATCAAAAAAGAGGTCTTTCCGCTTCCTCGTGAACCCAAAATAGTAATCGTATCATTATATCGTTTGTGAATTTCGATACAATTATCATTGCCATCATTAACTTTTGTTATTTTGTTATTAATAAGCTTTATCACTTTTTCAAATTCCGCCCTATGAATAATATCTGTTTCTTCAAAAGAACGAGCATTCAGACTCTTGCTTAGGTCTATTATAATTTTGTCGTTTCCCATATTCCTAAAGTTTAAATTTCAGTTCCATGTTCTTAATTATTGCGGCTATCGCAACAATCAATTCTTTATATAGATTTCTTCATCTCTTAAATTTTCAAGTTTAGGCCTTGTTTCATCACCTTTAGTAAATAATAGCTTTTTCATATTAATAGCAGTTAAGTTGTGTTAGCAACAAATATAGATATATTTTTCAAAAAAATTACATATTATATACGATAAGGCAAATTTAACATAATAAATATATCTTTTACATGACTTTCAAGAACTAGATACTCCTTTTTTTAGAAAAAGGGAGAATA
>JAGCLR010000151.1 GCA_017646885.1 Methanobrevibacter sp.
CAAATATTTGCAATAAGCCTTCTTCCTTATTTTGCAACATGGGTGGCTTTACATATAAACTCTGTCGCAGCTGAAACAATGTATGGGATTGTTTTCCTTGCAATAGACATTCTGTATATTATTTCAATCAATGCCATTTATAGGGCAAATCCTTATAACAGTGAATTAAGCCAATCTAGTTTTATAAGTGTTTACAGTTATATTCCAATAGCAATAATGATTTTAGGGTTTATTCTCACTTATACAATCTATGTGCCTGGAATCTATATTTGCGTTCTGCTTTCTGTTATATGCTGGCTAATATTTTCAAGACTAAAAAGTCCTGATAATGGCAGCACTGATAGATTTGAAGCTTTCATTGACGCAATCATTGCAATCATAATCACAATAATCGTGTTGGAGATTCCTATGGTGGCAAACGGGTCATGGGATGCATTCTTGGATATCAAACTGGAATTTATCGTTTATGCTGTAAGTTTCATGGTATGCTTTAATTTCTGGAATTACAACAATCATCTTTTTAGCATTGTCAATAAGGTAAATGCTAGGGTTATTTGGATAATTGGCGTTGCATTGTTCCTATTGTCATTAATTCCATATCTGACTGTATTTGTAAGTTTTAATCCTGATTCATTCTTCCCTAGCTTTTTATATGGATTGGACTTTGTCTTGATAGTTTTCACTTCACTCATAAATACAAAGGCCTTGAAGGATTCTGATCCTGCAAATATAGCATTGCAAGTGGCTTTGGAAGACAATAAACCTCTTCTTGCAATGGTGATATTGGTATTTATTGGAATGATTATTGGATATTTAGTTTATCCTTTAGCTGTTGTCATAGCATGTTTAGTTTCCATAATCACTATGTGGATATTGACTTAAAGGTGCAACAAACTATTTTTTTTATTTCTTTTTTTCTATTCTATTTTATTTTCTATTTTTTTAATCTCATTTTTAGATTTAAAATGTCTGATATGCTCATTAAATCATAATTATTATATATAATATAAATCAAAAATAATAATGTATATTAAATAACTTAAGAAATTGTTTCGATTTCCAGTTATTTAAAAGTATTTAGTTTGATTAATAATTTAATTATTTTATATTAGCTATTAATTCTAGTAATTAATTATTATAACGATTAGTTATTAATGAATAATTATTTTTTAATAGTTAATTGCTATAATAGTTAATTATTGTTCTTATATTATGAATTAAAGCTAAATATGTACTGCTATTGACTGAGTGTGTGTTGATAGTAAATTTTTATTACAGAGGTGTTTTAAGATGAAAACTACTGTTAGTGTAATCAAAGCAGATATTGGAAGTGTTTCTGGACACTGTGTCTCTCATCCTGCATTAATGGAAAAATGTGATGAAGTATTATCCGGTGCTTTAGAAACTGGTATTCTTGAAGATTATTATATTACCCGTTGTGGTGACGACATTGATTTAATCATGACTCACAGAAACGGTGAATTAAACGAAGAAGTTCACAAAACTGCATACGACGCTTTCCTTCAAGCAACTGAAATTGCAAGAGACTTAAAATTATACGGTGCAGGTCAAGACTTATTGACTGACACATTCTCTGGAAACGTTAAAGGTATGGGTCCAGGTTGTGCAGAAATGGAATTCAAAGAAAGAGGAAGTGACCCTGTAATCGTTTACTGTATGGACAAAACCGAACCAGGTGCATTCAACTTACCTATTTTCAGAATCTTTGCAGATCCATTCAACACTGCTGGTCTTGTAATTGACCCAAGCTTACATGATGGATTCAGTTTTGAAGTATTCGATGTAATGGAACACAAAAAAGTTATCTTAGATTGTCCTGAAGAAATGTACGACTTACTTGCATTAATCGGTTCCACTGGTAGATACGTAATTAAAAGAGTATTCAAGAAAAATGGTGAAATCGCAGCTGCAGTAAGTACTGACAAATTGAACATGTTAGCTGGTGAATATGTAGGTAAAGATGACCCTGTAGCTATTGTAAGAGCTCAATCCGGTTTCCCTGCAAACGGTGAATGTGTAGAACCATTTGCATTCCCACACATGGTAAGTGGATGGATGAGAGGATCCCACAACGGTCCTATGATGCCTACCAGCCAAGAAGAAGCTAACCCAATCAGATTCGACGGACCTCCAAGAGTTGTAGGTTTAGGTTTCCAAGTAACTGATGCTAAATTGTTTGGACCTGTAGACTTATTCGATGACCCAGCATTTGATGTAACCAGAAGACAATCTGCAAACATTGCTTCCTACATCAG
>JAGCLR010000152.1 GCA_017646885.1 Methanobrevibacter sp.
AAGTTCATAAGAGAACTGTATAAGTGTAGCGAACTTATATGAACAATTGGAAACACGCTTCAAAGCCGACCAGGATCCCAGTTAAAATGATGGCTGGCTATATAGAAATATATAGAAAACAATCGGGCAATATCGGTGGAATCTAAAGTAGTTTAGATATGTAAAATAAAAAAGGATTTTCATTTACATAAATAAAGTATATGTATATAATAAAACATATACTTATGGGAAAAGTGAAAGTGACCGAAGATGTAAAGCGAAATGTGATAGATTTTTATCTTTCAAAACCAATGACATATAAATGTATTTGTGAGAAATTTGATTTATGTGAGCCAACGGTAATGAAGATATTGAAAGATATACCAAAATATACAAGAGCGAAAATTAATAGTCCTAATCTTAATGAAAGCATATTTGAAGAAATTAATGATGAGATGAGTGCTTATTTTTTAGGATTGATTATAAGTGACGGCAATGTTTTTGAATATAATGGTGGTGATAGAAGACAAGATTCTGTATCTATTACATTACAAGAATGTGATGAATATCTTTTAGATGAATTTAGAAAATGGACAAAGACATCTACAAATGTTACTGGTGATGGTAGAGGTTCTTCTACAATTGCTGTCAGAAGTAATAAGGTGTCTGAAAACTTAAAAAAATGGGGAGTTGTCCCAAGAAAAAGTTTTATAACATATTTGCCAAAAATTGATGACAAATATATGTCACATTTGATAAGAGGAATTTATGATGGTGATGGAAGTATAAGATTTGACAGAACATCGCGAAGATATGTAAAATATATGACGATATGTGGTTCTGAAAAATTGATATATGATGTTGTTGAATATATCTCTAATAGATTAGAATTATCATCTAAACCTCACATTTATTCATATAAAGATAGAGTTTTGTTTGAGTTCAAACTCCACAATTATGCTGATATGAAATCTTTTGGTGATTTTATGTATAAAGATTCAACTATTTACTTGAAAAGAAAAAGAGAAAAATATGATGCTTTTTTGAAAGCATATGAAAACTACAATGATAATACCGAGATAAGTATAGAAAGTAAAGAGTCTATACCATCGTAACGCATAGGTGATGAAACTATAGAAATATAGAATATAAACACCCAAGAGTGCCCGACCCTTAACAGTGTTAAACTGAAAGGTGAATATATATGCTGAACTCGTCCGAATTAACGGAAGTATCATAGTGATTAAGAACTGCACTATGTATGGAGGAAACTTCGAGAGCAATTGGATAAAAAGCCAATTGGATAACAAATTGACCATTTAGTTCTTTAAATTATGGAACTTGTTATATTCCAGAAGGTCAGTTAATTATAGACTGTCTATTGGATGCTTCTATCAGAGGAACAGGTAAGCATCATTTGACTCCAATTTTCCCTTGTGGAATATTTCAGATGAAGAAAGGTATTAATAGAAAACCAGGCGATCCTAATTACCATCTTTTCAGGAAGGCGTTGATATCAACATCTAAACGAATCTATCCTAACTACGCAAATTGTGATTGGTCAAATCAGAAAGCATGGAAGAAAGCAGATGTTGATGTTAAGGAAAGAGTGATTGGAGAACTCAGTGAAGTTGAAAGACAAATGCTCATTGACAAATTGAAAAATAATAAAAAACTTGCTGAAAAACTATCTATATTGAGTTTTGATAATGGTGAGATAGTTATAGACACCGAAGAGAAACCTTATGAATATTTCGGCACGATGGGTAAGTGAAAATGCAGCTCATCTAAAATCTTTTGAACCACGCCCGTGGGTGTTGGAGAAATCCAGCTAACGGTTAGACCTTATTAAAATTGCTGTATTAATAAAGGCGAGACCGTGGGAAGCCTTTAATTTAAAATTAAAGGAACCTGTATCGACTATCCCTGATGAATGTAAGGGAGTAGGACTGGAGATAGGCACCAGTTCGAAGCGGAAGACAACTCTTTGTTGTGAAACGAAGAATGAAGATATAGTCAGTTCAGATGGTGACATCTGGTTAAAATGTGTAGAACAGCAAATGGATTTGACATTAACTTTGAAGAAGTTTATAGAAAGAACATCCAATCTGTGATTTCGACAGGAGAACTTTATTGCGATACTTTGCTATCGGGTGCTCAAAAGGATGGTCGTGGTAATATCGCACCTTCTACGATTATAATGCCAACACTTGCAATGCAGGCTTTGGATGAAGATGAAGTTGATGCATTGAAAGCAGGCAAGATAATTGGTGACAATGAGAAGAAGATAGACAAGTTTATGAGAATTCTATCAAGACATATTGATTATGTTGCAGAATCTTTGGTTGATAGATTTAATTATATTGCAAGTCAATCTCACAAGTCTGCACCGTTTATGTATAAGAATTCTACAATGGCGGGTTATGTTCCAGAAGAAGGTATTGTATCTGCATTGAAACATGGAACTCTTGCTATTGGTAGTCTTGGACTTGCTGAAACACTTCAAATTCTCATTGGTAAGAATCATCTGACAGAAGAAGGAATGGATATTGCGAAGAGAATTTATAAACTTTTCAGAAGAAAGTGTAATGACTTCAAAGATGAGTATAAGTTGAATTTTGGAGTATACTTCACTCCAGCCGAAAACCTTTGCTATACATCAATGAAGAAGTTCAAGAACAGATTTGGTGTTATTCCTAATGTGAGTGACAGAGCATATTTCACTAACAGTATGCATGTTCCTGTGTGGGAAGAGATTACACCATTCCATAAGGTTGATATTGAGGGACAATTGACAGGATATAGTTCTGCTGGATGTATCACATATGTTGAGGTTGATTCGAAGGTGATGAACAATATTGATGCACTTGAAAGCATTGTTAATTATATGATGGATAGCGATATTCCATATGCTGCGATTAATTTCCCAATAGATAACTGTAAGGATTGTGGTTATAGTGGTGAATTTGAGGGTGATGTTTGCCCTAATTGTGAAAG
>JAGCLR010000153.1 GCA_017646885.1 Methanobrevibacter sp.
CAGATTGGCGCCGCGACAATGAACTCAATTTGAAGGGCAACCAACAAATAGAACAAAGATTGAAAGCAATTTTGAATGTAAGTGCTAAAGTAGAAGCAACAAAAGACTATGTAGGTGTTTACACACAAGATAAAGCTTTCTATGTAGAATGCCGTGGTGTAACATACTTTGTAAAGATGGTCGGACATAGTTCTGTATTTGACAGAAAATCCGAATCAGTTAAGAGTTTATCAGATGTAGCAAAATTTATTGAGGAGAATGTGTAATGAAAACGATAGAACTTAAATGGATTGAAGATGATAACCACGTTGTAGCAGAAGATGCTTACAATGGTTTGAAAGATTTGATTGCCAGTGGTGTATTCCCAGATTTGACTGCCAAATGTGAAGATGATACACTTTACATTACTGGTGAAAAGGAAGATTTGGATAAAGCAGTAATGAAAATTCAAAAGGCTTATGCCAAGTATGGTCAGATTATGATTAAAGAAGCAAAGAATGGTGTAAACCAGGAATTGCGTATTGAGTCATTTGACGAAAATGTTCAGGACATTTTCAACCATACAGTTGAAGATTATAACAAATTCAAAGCAACAAAAGAAAGACCTTTGAATTATGTAAAGCAGTTGAACGATTATAGATTTAAGTTCAAGAAGTTCTATGAAACGGCTGCTCGTTCTGACAAGAAGTTGTTGAAACCATATTTGGATGAAATTTCTAATTTGTTAGACGAAAGCGAAATCATTACAAAGATTAAACCTATTAGAGCAAAACTTGAAGAAGATACAATGGTTGAAATGGCAAAGGACATTTGCGAAGCTGCTGGAAAGAAAGTAGTAAATCCTGAAAATGTAGATACCATTGATGATGTTGAAAAAGAATTACAAGCATTGGGTTACAATGAATGGCAGGCCAAAGGTTTAGTAAAAGAATACTTTAAGAAAGCTTGGCGTAAATTAGCATCAGGCGAATGTGCTATGAATGTTGCTATTGACATTGACGAAGAATATATGAAAGAATCTGTTGATAACGAATTAACTAAACATTTGGGTAATTTGAAGAATTGGGGAATCATTGAAGAAAGTATGACCAGAAAACAATACAATGCAAAATACGATAAAGTAGCATTAGCCTATGCTAGAGAAACTGGTATGGACCTTGACGATGCTTACAATGAATTGATGGATATAGATGAACTTGTAGATTATATTGAAGGACCATACGACGTTGACGAAATCGTAGATAAACTATTGAATGAATCTACTTCAATGAATGAAAGTTTCCTTTCTCCTGGTGAATTGAAGAAGAAACTTCAAAGAGTAGCTGCTCGTTGGGCATCCATAAAGGGCATCAAATTTGAAGAAGCATACAATGAACTTCGTAAAAAGAAATCAGTGAAAGATATGTTGGACTTCTATTCAGTAGACGAAATCATTGACGATTTGAATAAGAACAAGAAAGAAGTTGATGATAAACTAGAAGCTGAAGATGAAATCTAAGTAGCATAGATAAAATAAAATTTACAAAGCGGGTTGAAATACACCCGCTTTTTGCTATATTGTATTTTATGATAATGTTAGTAAGTGAAATTTTTGATTTGCTACAAAAGAAATATGGTGCTGTAGAAACTCCTGTAATTGGAAGTTCTGTTGTTTACAGAATGGATTTAATGTTGAACTTCCATATAGATTTTTCGTTCAAATGGTCTACTTGTACGATTGAATTGTTTAGTACAAATTCAAAGTATGGTTCACATACAACATATTTCATCTCACAGTATTGGATAAATGAAGAAGGTTTTGATAAAAAATTAGAAGATACTATTTCGGAATATGTTGAAACTGCAAAGAACATTGTTGAAAAAGAAAAGTTAGATAAAATAAAAGAAGATTTTGTATGAGCCGTAATGAGATAATGTGTTTCTTAATGAACGAACAGAATTTTCAATACTTGGGAAATGAATTTTCAGATGGGAATATGTGTAACCATCTGGTTAATTTTGATTTCGGAAACGATTATGTTATCGGAATGTATGTTTACAGTACCGCTGCGACTATGGCATTAGAACAGTTCTATCCGAATGGAATAAGAACAATAAACTCCGGCTCATTTCTATTGGATAAAAACTATAAGGATTCATTTAGAGATTTATTTAGCAAACTAACCTTAGAACTAAAACGCAGGACTATAAATACAAGGTTAGAAAAAATGGAGAAAGATTTTGATTCTTAAGCGTAAAAGAGACGTAGAACGATTAAGTGACCTTGAATTTGGTACTGAGTTAAGTGGTTACAACATACCACGAATACGCAAAGTATATCCACAGATGATGTCAAATGTAACTGTTGGTGTTATGCCAACAACACAGCCGCAGGGACTTTATTTTGCTCTAAGGTATTTGTATGGTGAAGAAAATGTACTTCCTAAAATGCAAAAGAACCAAACTCCTGAAATGAAAATCAAACCACAGGTTCGTCATCACCACAAACCTGAAGTAAGTAAAGTACAACTTAGACCTAAAAATTGGAACGCAAATCCAGGTAGAAATGAAAGTAGACAGAAGTATAGATTCCGTTAATGAGTGTGAACCTTGGAAAAAGTACTATAAGTTCATAAACAACTCAACTTATGGTTTCACACAAAATATGCTAACTGGTTGGACTGGTACGTCCAACAGTGGAACAGGTATAATTTTTGCCCCTTATGTTCCACACATTTTTACCCCTAGCATGCTTTATCCAAACGTCATAAAACCATTTAATTTAAATCCAGAAGAAAATGAAATTAAAACGCAAATCAGATATAGACAATTTAAGCGATTTAGAGCAACAGGACGCTAGTTTAAGTTTTACTAGCCGGCGCCTTTAAGCCAATGGCATTACCATTAGTGAGAAGACAATTTCCTTCATTGTTTTCTAATGCTTTGGTAAGTGTAGTACCTCAAGACCCTAAAAAATACTATCCACCCAAACTAAATCCACGAAGACAGAAATACATACATAGATAAATGCTCCGAGAAACACGCAAATACATTGAAGAAAATTTTGAGACCGAAGAACTGTTATGCGGTAACAAAGTTTTCCAAAAACGATTCTCCGGTTATTGGAAAATCGTATTAAATAAGTATTGGGTGGATGTAATAATGGATGAAATGATTGAGAAGTATATGTTAAATCCACCAAAAGATAGAAATGATGTGGCTTTAGCAAAAACTGTTCTTACTTTATATGCGACATATAGTAAGAAAATCGTCAGTAAATTGAAGACAGAAAAAATTAAACCAAAAAATCTAAATCTCAAACAAATTACTATATTAGTGAATAAGGTGCGAGACTTGGATGCAGAGTTTTCCAATGATATGAAAAAACTTTTAACCATTCATCGCACATATAAATTAAATGAGGATTTTTAAATGAACGATAAAGAAATGTTTTTACCAACAGACGAATCAAAAGCAGCAGACATTAGAAATATGGACCCGCTAGAAGCCATTAAAGCTGCTGCCGAAGGCATTGGGTTGATTTTGAATGACCCAAATCCTAACTGTAAGAAGTGCCACGGTAGAGGTTATATCGGTCGCCACGCAGATACTGGTGAACCAATAGCTTGTTCGTGCTTGTTTCCAAAATATGAGTCTGCTAGAGAAACTGGAGAAATAATTTTACCACAGAACCGTGCTCAGCGTAGAGCAGCAAAAAAGAAGGCAAAAAAGAATGGCTAATATAAAAAGTAACTTATGGGTTGAAACCTATCGTCCTAAAACAGTAGCAGATATAGTTTTACCTAAAGAATTTAAGAAATACTTCAATAATATAGTAAAGACTGGTGAATTACCAAATTTACTTTTGTGTTCGCCAGTACCTGGGACTCGGTAAAACTACTCTGGCAAAGGCCATTGTTCACGATTTGGGTGCTGAATACATTTACATAAATGCTTCTTCGGAAAACTCCATTGATGTTATTCGTAATCAAATCGCAGAGTTCGCACAAACGATGTCATTCTCAGGCGGACAGAAGGTTGTAATTCTTGACGAAGCAGATGGTTTGACTCCACAGTTCCAAAAGGCTCTTCGTGCGTTCATTGAAGAATTCCAGAGTAACTGTAGATTCATTTTGACTTGTAACTATTTGGGAAAGATTATCCCAGCATTGCGTCAGGGTAGAACCCAGGTCTTTGATTTCAATATGGCAAAGTTCAAGGACGAATTGTTGCCTACGATTGTAAAGAGAATTACTGGTATCTTGAAATTTGAGAAAGTAGAATTTGACCCTGATGTTGTTGAACCTTTATGTGAAGCATACTTCCCATCATTAAGACAAGTTATCGCCACCATTCAGCAATACTCCCAGGTATATGGCAAGATTGACAATGGTATTTTGTCATTCAAGGATGTCGGTGACGATTTGGCAAATATGATTGTAGAAAAGAAGAAGTTGGCAGAAATACGAAACTATGTTGAACAACAGGGCATGAGTTATACCGATTTCTTTAAGAACTTATTTGACAGACTTCCAACTAAAACCAAAAATCCTGCCCAGGTAATTTTGTTGTTAGCCGAATATGAATTCCGTTGTGGAACTTCGTCTGACCCAACATTACAAATGGCAGCATGTATCTTGGAATTGATGGGATGCGTATAAGATTAGATAGAGAGAAAAACACAATAAATGAAATTAACGGGATTGAGCAAATCAGTCTCGGTAATTTTTCATTTTTAAGACAACCAATTCGTGTAGGAACAAGAAAACTTCATAGTTCATTCTCAGTAGAATCAACACAGGACATTAAGGCTATGGCTGGCATAGATATGATGCAGTCAATGCTTGATTCTTTAACTAATGAAATGTCTGCCGAAATAGATAAAGAAACTATTAGACGAATACTTGACCGAATTGAGATTACACATTTTGACAGAATAATTCATTATATTGCTGGAGAAGATTTATGTTTGACAGTCAAAAATTGTCATTTGAAAACTTCGTAATGGGTTATAAGCACCGGAGTGTATATTTTCACTTCGGATTCTTGCCGTGTTTGTCAAGACTATAAGCGTGATATAGAATGGATAAACAACTGTTTTCTGTATTTCGTAGAAGTTAATACTGAAGAAGAAAAATCTATATTAGCGAAGATTATTGACAGAACAGCATTACCTGCTACAGTTGCTTATTTGGATAATGAAATTAAATTTATCCGAATGGGTGAAGTTTTTGAAGCAGACTGGATTGAGTTTGACCAGTTCTTAAAGCAATTTCCTGACAAACCTTTACCGAAAGATGAAATTCAAAGACGAATAGAAAAACAGAAAAATCGTTGTTTGTTGACTTACTACATTTTCCCACAGGATATCAGTGAAGATAAACGCACTGAACTCATAAATAAAGCACACGAATATAACGAACTACCTATTGACATAGATAGATTGTGTGTTAGTGTGGATAAAAAAGAAAGGGAAAGAATGTTAGAAGGTTCTTATCATTTTGCGAAGTTGATTTTGTGGAAAGACCCACAAGCATCAGTAGCAAATTATAGTCCTTTCGCAAATGACATTTTGATTGGTTACACGAATGTAAACCAGGAAATTAAATTTATTCAAAGGGATATTGTATGATACAAATTATACCCGTAAAAGAACGAAAAGAAGACCAAAAAGATACTGATAAGATTTTTTATATACCTAACGAAATCAAGCAGAAAAAGAAAACACTTGTATTGGATTCAATGGCAGCTAAGTACAATTATGCGATTGAAAACATTGTATTGAAAAACGAAGATCCAATAATTTGTTTTAGACACGATGATGCTGAAATTAGAACACCACTAGATGTTTGCGAATACAAATTAAAAAATGCTTTCGCAGACAAAACAGTTGGTTGTTGTGGTTTGATTGGAACAATGGCATTGGAAAACAGTTGTACTTGGTGGGGGCCGAACAGACCATTACAGACTGCTGGCTATATCATTCAGGGTGGAACCAGACCTAAACTTGACGAGAATGGTAAGGAAATCAAGAACGAAAAAGGTCAAGTTCTAATGGAAAAGATAGAATACCCTATGGCGGATTTTCCTGGGTATCACGATTTTATGGCAACCGTAGATGGTTGTTGTATGTTCTTCCCTCGTTGGGTATTTAAGAATGGACTTCGTTTTGACGAAAATCTAAAAGAATTCCACTTCTATGATTGCGACATTTGTTTACAATTACTAGAGAAAGGATTGAAGGTTGCTACTATTGACTTGGTAGTTAAACACCAGTCTAGCGGTATTCCATCAAAGAACTTTAATGATTTGAAACTTGTATTCTTTAACAAGTGGAATAAGAAAGTTCACGGAGAATGGCCGATTTCAAACATTAGCACCTTTTATGAATAAATTAAATGCTGAACAGATAATAAACGAAATAAAGTCAAATTTTAATGAAATGACTTTTGATATAAAGTATCAGGACAATGTTCCTGCATATATGGTGGGATTCTATAAGAACTCCCACATTTTTGTGTTTAATTTATTTGACCGAAGTGTTTCGTTTAAGAATTTCTACCAGAACTATGTTTATCAAAAGTATATCAAACCAACAATGCTTAATAGTGAGAAGTTTTTGGTGGAAACGGAAGGAGTTAATTTTGATTATAACTTGCACAGATCATTACTAACAAAATTAATTCCAAAAATCGTTTTAGGGTTCAAAAAATACTATATTAACAATAAGCAGGAGACAATAAATGAAGACTTCCAATGTAGAACCTGAAGAAAAGAAATGTAGTTTATACGATATGATTTTGATTGCCGAGTCAGTAAAAACTCCTTGGCAAGATTTAACTGAAGAGCAGCAAAAGCTCTGGACACCCTTCGTAATCAACAGATTTATTTCGTCCAGAGAAGAATATGCTCCTTTGGTTGCTATGGTGGAGAAATACAGACTTACACCGGAACAACATTACACATTCATTTGTTCGTTAATTGATGGTCGCAGAAAGCACTATTTCAATTATAAGGCATATAAGACAGATAAAGCCACAGATGACGAAAAATTGTTGATTTGGGCTTGTTCCAAGGAATATGAGATTGGGGCAAGAGAAGCCAAAATGTATTTAGCAGATATGACAGACGATGTGAAAGATGCCCTTAAAGCCAAATGGAAAGATAGTTACGACTTCGCACAAAAATAAACTATGATTTTTATTATTACTTTAATCTCAATTACTTTATTCATATTATACAAAGTTTTTCATACTGACCAAGATACTGATTTTAATGTACCTAAGCGTACAAGTAAAAATAAAGCATATTTTGATGCTCTTGAAAGACAAAAACGATATGATGATTTTTGGAAAAATTTACCTGATATAAAACCATCAGGTTCATATTATGACTATGAATACTATCATAAAGAACCAACTTATGCAGAATTATTGCAGTGCCAAGAATGGTTCAATTTTAGAAGAAAAGTATTAAATAATCAGTGTCGCTGTGAATGGTGTGGAACTAAACAACATTTACAAGTTCATCATAAACTATATTATAGAACACCTGACAATAAAAAGATTGCTCCTTGGCATTATAATCTGAATGAAGTAATGGTTCTTTGTGAACATTGTCACAAACAGTATCATTCTACTCATACAGTAAAATTATATCGTATTTCCTATACAGAAGCGATGAGTAGAAAGTATACTTGTTAAATTATCATAAATACTATAAACATTTAAGGGAATATATCTATGAAGAATTTTGCATCATTTTTAACAGAAGCTACCGTTGGTGGTGGCGACACATATAGAGCTTCTACAAAGATTGTAGAATTTTTGGGCAAGAAACTCAGTCAAGAATATGCTGAATTGGATGGTCAAACTTATACAAACGCAAGTGGTACCTATTTTGGTTTCTTATTTGTTAGTAAGACTGATAATTCCGCAATTAGAGTTAACTGGGAAGGTAACAAATTCCATTCCATTAACTTTTGGATTGACTGGGACTATGAAACAGACCCAACAAAAGAAATTTTCGTAAAAGACGCAGAACCAGGCAAATCTTCTTTTGCCAAACTTCTTCCAGACATTGCCGCTATTTTGGTGGACGAAAACTCCATTGACACAGAAGGTGAAGAACCAGCTGAAGGCGAAGCAACAGAAGAAGTAAATGAATCGCTTTTGACAGAAAGAAAGGTTGAATACGAAGGAAAATTATACAATGGCAAGGCCGAATTGGTAATTGACTTGTATGAACAGGATTCCGATTTGGAAGAAATCCAGAGTATTGTTCAACTCAATAAAAAGTACATTAAGGCTATTATTGCCAAATACTTGTATGAAAAGGGCGGTTCCGTTTCCGAAATTGGTGAAGCACTCGGTATGAATAACCAAGACGTTCGTGCTGCCGTTAATGCTGCTGAAGGTGAAGGAGAAGGTGGTGATAACAAGGTAGAACACAGCGAAAAGATTAAGGTTCTCAAGGGTGCTAAAGAAACCGTAGTATTGAACAAATTAGTCAAGAAGGGACAACAACAGTTGGATGATACCCAATATGCTGACCCAGATATTGTCTTTGACGAAATCACTGACTATGTTACTATGGCTGCTAAAGAATTGCTTCCAGCATTGTTGATTACAGGACAGGGTGGTATTGGTAAATCTTACAATGTTGAAAAAATCCTTGACCAGTATGGTAAGCGTCACGAAACTTGGGAACGTGTAAAGGGTAAAGCAAGTGCTGCCGCTATGTACAACACACTCTGGTATAACAGAGATAAGATTGTTGTATTTGACGATTGCGATAGTGTTTTGAAAGACCCAGATGCTATCAACGTTCTTAAAGGTGCTTTGGACTCTAGTAATTTCCGTGAAATTTCCTGGGCAACTAAAGGCGAAGGAATGGTTTACACATTGGATTTGGATGACAACAAAGAAATTCTACAGCGTTGTCAAGAATGGTCTGACCAACATCACGGTAAAGAAGCAATTCCAAACCACTTCATTTTTGAAGGTGAAGTAATTTTCATTTCTAACTTGACAAAGGCAGAAATCTATAAGAGAGATTCAGCTCTATTGACTCGTTGTACTTGTATTGACGTTGTGTTAAGTGCTCAGGGTGTAATGAAACGATTACAGACTGTATTGCCACACATTAAGGTCTATAAGGCTATGGGAGCAAGAGGTTCCGAAGGTAAAGACATTACCGACGAAGAATTGAAACAGGAAGTATTTGATTTTATGAACTCTGATGAATTCTTGAAGAATCCTAAGGTTCGTGGAAAAGAATTGAACTTCCGTACGTTTGACCAGATTTACAAGCTCCGTTATGCTGAATTGCCAAACTGGAAGGCTAGAGCATTTGCTTGTGGAGGTTAATATGACACTAAACGAAGCAAAAGATTATCTAAATCAAAATGGTTATGAACTTATTGATGAAGGTTTCTTTGGTAGTGCCTATGACCGATATAAGAAAGCTGTAATGAAACTTATTTCTAAGTATGGCGTAGAACTTAATAATAATCTAAGTGAAATTGAAGATTGGATCCGAGATTACTTTTTAGATAAAATGAACGTATATGACTGCGCACAAGCCATAAAAGATAATATATAAGTTCTCAATAAAACATTTTATTATATTACAAGTATTGCCAACTCGGCAATACTTTTTTATTTTATTGCGTTTGAGATTATAAATATATTGAATTTGAAAAAGGAGACTAAATGAAGAAGCTATTCCTTATATTATTGACAATAGCCACATTTGCGATGGGCGCAGATGTTAAACCGTTCACATTTGCTGAACCAGTTGGACAAGATTCAGCAAGTCAGCAAGAAACATATAATTACTTGCTAAAGTATAAGCTATTTGGGCGAGATTATATTACGATTGGTAATGACGTCGTAATTCAAGATAAATCCGGTTGGAATGGAACTGCCGGGTATATGACCGCTGATGCTCGTTTGACATTAGGTGGACCTACATTAGTCGCTGGAGACATTACTTATGGTGACCAGCCAACATTAACATCAGGTCCAGTTCGTGCTAACAAATATACTTATGGTAACCAGAATAGTGCTTGTATTAATGGTTATGTTTGTTTGAATGATTTATCTAATTCTAAGGTAAATCATTGTTCAACAGATAGTGTTTTCTCATCTACTGAACAAGTTTGTGTTGATAATGTTCCACCTGCACCAACAGGCCTTTCTATACCTACAATTACTTGGCCTGATACTATTTCACAAAGTATTATTTTCAAATCGGAAAATGGTGAAGATCCAAACAAAATTACTAAAACGATTGTAGTTCCAGATGGTAAGGACCAGTATGACATTTATCTTGATACTATCCAATATACTGCAGATGGTCAAAAATTGAAAATTGAAATGCAGGATGGTGGTAGATTAACTCGTATTTTCGTAAAGCATTTCCTTTATCATACACACGGTCAAATCCAAGTAGTTTACAGAACAGACTCAACAAATTATGAACTTTCACAAAAAGATTATCGTGGTAATGTTATAATCTATACGGATGAAAGCATTAGTATTACTGAGTCTGATAATGCTATTATGCAAGGTACTATTATTTCTACAAAGGAAATTTATCTTGCTTGTAACATTAACTTTGCTGGTCAGTTACTTGCTAACCAATTAAGAATTGGTAACACATATAATGGCGAAAACTTCCGTTTCGTAAAATTTGACCCAGATACTATTGACGTCAAACTTGATAAATATGGCGGACTTCGTGAAAATGACTCAACAGTAACTATTCCTATTGAATTGAGTGATACAACTGACATTAATGTTTATTTCACATATTGTATTGACTTGAAAGACGGTGTAACAGTTGACGATTTCAACATTCCACCTTCATTCCCAATTTGTAACAATGGTGAAAAGAAAACAGTTGCTATCCCAACTGGTGATAAGGTTCCAAACATTCCTATTCAAATCAATGTTAAAGTAGATACATTGACAGAACCAAACGATGTATTGGTATTAAAGATTACTGATATTTCCGGCGCCATCCTTCCAAATGGTAAGACAGATGGTGAATTGAAGATTAAGATTATTGATGCTCCAAACCAGCATGTTGGATTTGATACAACTGCTATCTACAAATTCCACGAAAACGATACAGGTTTTGTTTCTTACATTAAAGTTGTAAACGAAACACAATTTACTCGTTTCTATTTGGATTCTAGTTGGACTGACAGATATACATTGGATTCTATTACGGGTGAATTGAAACTTGTTAAGGACCCATTGGACTATGAAGCCACAACTGTAGATATGATTAAGGTTACATTGAAAGATACAGGTGATGTAGAAGTTTCTCGTCTAATTCCTATTGGAGTAATTGATGTGAACGAAGCCCCTGTATTGAACGATACAACATTTACTTTGTATGAAAATGTGCCTGTTCCATCTCTAGTTGGTACATTGAAGGTCAATGACCCAGATAAGACAACAGATTATAGACAGAATTTGTTTAAAATCGTTGAAGGTGATTCTTGTTTCACCATTGACAATACTGGTAAGATTTATTCAAATAAGATTTTCAATTATGAAAAGGACACAACCGAATTCAAATTGAAGGTTATGGTTTATGACAAGAACTATCCTACAGTCTTGTTTGATACAGCTACAGTAACTATCAAGATTGGAAATACAAACGAAGGACCAAAATTCCCAACAAAAGATACAACACTCTATGTTGCGGAAAATACCAAACCAGGTATAATTGGTAATGTTGCTGCTAAAGATGAAGATGGCGATACCATTACTTATAAGATTGTTGGTAATGTTCCATTCACCATTGACACTGCCGGTAACATTTCTTCAACCAGAGAATTTGACTTTGAAAAAGAAACTGGTTTCACATTCAAGGTTGTAGCAACAAGTACTGATTTGACCGATACAATGAAGGTCACAGTAAAAGTAACAAATGAAAACGAACCTGTACATATAAATGACACAACATTTACTGTCAAAGAAAATTATACAGGTCCTATTGGTAAAGTAGAAGGAAAAGACGAAGATGGAGAGCCTGTTAAATATACTATTAGCGACACTACTAACTATTATATTAGTAGTGTGGGCATCATAACATTAAAAACCCCATTTGATTACGAAACAAAGAATACAGACACAGTGACAGTATATGTTACCACTCCAAGTGGTGATATAGATTCTGCGAAGGTAGTAATCAAGGTTCAAAATGTTAATGAAACACCTGAATTACAACCAAACGATACATTGACAGTTCCTGAAAATTGTAAGAATTGTATTGTTGGTATAATCACAGCAACTGACCCAGATAAAGACCCAATTAAATACACAGTAAAAGAACCTGGATTTACCATTGATTCTGCTGGTGTATTGAAATTGACAGAACCATTAGATTACGAAAAGACACCTATTGTAACAATAACTGTTACTGCTACCGACCCAAGTGGTGATGGTGATACAAAAACATACACAATTAAAGTTACAGACATTAACGAACCAGTACATACAAAAGATACAACTTGTTCTGTAAAAGAAAACTATACAGGAAATGTTTGTAAGATTCCTGGTACTGACGATGATGGAACAAAACCAACATTTATCGTTACTGACACAACAAACTACAAGATTGATTCTACAGGTCAATTAGTAATCAAGAACCCTATTGACTACGAAAAGAAAACAAAAGATACTGTAAAGGTTATCGTTACAGATGGTGAATTCTCCGATACAGCTACTGTAATCATCAATGTAATTGATGTAGACGAAATTCCTGAGATTACAAAGATTGACGATAAACCACCTGTAGATACATTAAAGACAAATGACCCAGACCATAAGATTGATTACAAAATTTGTGAAGGAGATAGTTGCGAAATAGGACAGATTGATGTTCCTGTACATAAAGATACTACAGTAAAAATCTGTAACACAAAGAAAACAAAATGTGACAGTGTAGTTATTTTGTTCAATGATGCTCCACCTATAGTAACATTGACAAATGCTAAATCCACAAATGCTTACATTGACTATATCACTATTGAAGAACAGAAAGACGATAAAATTTATGTAAACAAGAAGGAAAATCCAATAACTGTTACTGTAAAAGATACTGTTCACAAAACAGAAAAGCATTTTGAAATCAAGGTCAAACTTGATACAATCCCAACAAAGGACATTAAACTCAAAGAATACAATTACTTGATTGACGAAACCAAAGCCACAGTAAAGCCTATTGGTGGAAATAAGGGCGAATTGGTTGAAGTAATCAAGGACAATGGAACAGAAGTTACTATCAAACAAATTATTGACTTGAAGACTGGTAAGCCAATAGATACAGTACAAACTGTTTCTTATACCAAGAAGGTCAATGGTAAAGAAGTTGTAGTAACATATAAGACAGATAATTTAACTGGTCAAAAGATTGGTGATTACGAAGTTTCTTATATGGTTGATTCTTGTACCAAAGTAACTTATACAATGAATGACAAGAAACAAATTATCAAGAATAACGAAGGTAACATCAGTTATACAGTTACTTACGATTATGTAGATGATTTTGGAAACAAAGCATCTGCTAGTGTAGAAATTGTTTATGATGACATTCCACCTAAAGTAGAAATTCTTGAACCATACGAACACGAAACATTTAAGACAAATGCTATTCCTGTAAAATGGACTGTCAATGGTGAAGTTCAAGATACATTAACCTTACAGAGATTGGAAAAAGGTGTTAATTATGTTATCCGCCGCTATGTAGATAAAGCTGGTAACGAAGCCGCCGATACTGTATGGGTAATAATGAAAGAAGCTAAAGACATTGACATTACTATTATCCATCCTGTAACAGAAATCAACAAAGACAAAGTTGACGAATTTTACAGTACTGGTGAAAAATATGACCCTAAGAAACCATACAAAGTAACTATGGTAAATCCTAAGGACGATTCATTACCTGAAACTATTGGTGTCGGATTTAAGATTGACATAGCATTACCTTCTGTATCAGCAACTGGAAATGTATCTACATTATCAGATATATTAAAAAATGATAAAATACCTGTTGATGATAACGGTAATGTAGTTGGAGCTTCTAATCTTAACATACCTGTAGAAGAATATATAAATGAAAATTGTACTGATGATTTTAGACAAGATTATCATAAAAATGGAACTAATATACCATTATACAATGTTAAATACAATTTACATTTATGGATATATACTTCAAATGCTAATTATGTAAATGATTTTGAAATTAACTATGATATAGATTCTAAAACTGAAGCAAATGCAGCTAGTATAGCGAATTTTGTAATAGACTGGATTCCTGAAAAAGATGGTAATGTTAAAGCTAAAAATCATCATTCACTCGGAACTGGAGCATATTTAGTTAAATTATATAGTAAATCAACTGCTATATATAGATGTGGCTTTAAAAATCAAAAAGCTGGTGATAAGATTACCAAAAAAGAATATAATCTTAAATCATTTGGCTATAAAAGACCTAACAAATAAGGACAGGTAGCCCTCGTACTACTTGGGATAGAGTTGCAGCTCTATCCCTAACTTTTTTGGATAATTTTTACATTTTATAGGTTGACAATTTAGGTTTAAATTATTATTTTGATTTATCAAATCAATTAATAAAAGGGCTTAAAAACTTAATGAAAAAATTTATCATTTGTTTAATCTTTTTAATTTCATTTGCAAACGCAATTCAATGTTATAATGGCAAAACCTATGTAGATATACCAGAAACTAAATTGTCAGATTTAGGATATACAAAATATAATATAACGCATAGTAATTTTGATTGTAAAATGGCTTATAAGCGTTATTTAAAAGTTAAAGAAATAGAACCAGTTAATGTTTCTTATGAAACAAAAAGTGAAAATAACGAATTAGAGAAAGAACCTAGTAAAATAGGTTCTTTCTTACCTGTTTGTTTATTAGTTATTATTATTGTTGGTGTAATTTGGTTAATTAAAAATATAGTTAAAGATGAACCACAAGATGAATTGTATTCAGCTACACAAAAAGAACCTATTAAATTGAAAGAAACTGTTCGTGTTATTAAAAAAGAACCTGAACAGTTTAGGAATTGGGATGTTTTAATAAAACTAGAAGAAGAAAGGCAGAAAAAAGAAAAAGCATATTTTGATGCTATTATTGGAAAAAATTATCCTGTTAGTCCAGATAATAATGTTAAAACAGAAGAACAAGTTAAACAAAAAAACGATAGTATTAAAAAAGAATCTGTTAAGTCTGAAGATGATTCTTTTGATGATTATTGGAATAATATATTGGGCTATATATCAGATGATGATAACGAAAATTTAAGAAATCCTGTTAAATCAATACAAAAAATTAATAAAACTTATGACGAACTTTTAACAAAACAAGAATGGTATGATTTTAGAAAAAAAGTAATATATGATAAAGGTGGATATGTTTGTGAATTTTGTAAGAAAAAACATAATTTACAAGTTCATCATAAATTGTATTACAAAAAACCAGATAAAGAAAAGATAGAACCTTGGTTATATAATATGAATGAAGTTTTATTGCTTTGTGATAATTGCCACAAATCAGTACATAAAAAGAATAAAATAAAAGTTTATTATATTTCTTATGCTGATTATGATAAAAGAAAAGTTGTTTTTTATAATCAAAATTAAAATAATGTAAACAAAAATTCACATAAATTTGTTTGACAAAACTTAAAAATGATACTATATTTGTACTATCAAAAACAATTAACAAAAGGAAATAAACTTATGAAGAAAATTCTCATTTTGCTTGCTTTCTCTATTCTCGTTGGCTGTGGTGATAACGGAATGTCTGCTGAACCGAAATATGAATATCACACACAGAAAACTGTTCCTAGTTCATCTGTTTCTAGTCCAGTATATAGCAGTTCCTCTAGGATAGTGATTACACTTTCTTCCAGTTCAAATTTTGTCATTATTCAAAAGCCTAGTTCTTCAAGTGTTTCTATGTCTTTAGAAGAAATCTGTGATATGGCAGCAGCTAATGTTCTAAATGCAACAAATTTCAATTCAAAGGAAAAAGTTTGTTCTGATTACAAAGATTATTTGACTTATATTGTAAAAATGACAACTGCTGATTTAAATTACTGTATGAAATTTGAAACTTGTAATGAAATTTCAACACAAATTACTGTTTCTAAATGCAATACAACTTGTGTGTCTAAAATCCGAAGTAATGCTGCTGCTAATGGAAACGCAAGGTCTTCATCAACCGCAAAAGCAATAGAACAAGAATGCGGTTGTACTTGTACAAATAATAATCCTATGAATTGCCACTAATTGTAAACAAAAAATTACATAAAATATAAACTTAACCGTTGACAATAGCCAATGTTTTTTCTATATTAAACTTAGAAACAACAAACAAGAGGTAACTATGAACAAAAACATTAATTTTGCTATATTGATATTTGCTACTTTAACAACCGCTTGTGGTGTTGATGTTACAGACCCACAAGCAGGATATTTTGACGACCACCAAGATAAGTCTGGTACACAGAACTTTAATAATATGGGCAGTGGTAAAATGGAAGTCAACATCAATTATAACAATCAAAGTGTTCAACCTACGGTTGTTTCAACCGTTGTTCCATCAGCCGCACAATCGTTAAGCACTACTGGGTATTTAATATCTGGAATACAAATTGAATATATAGATGACTACTTGTATGGAACTAACTTAAACAGTAATGCAGTCAATTGTGATGTTGCGTATAGAACTAATGCACCTAAAAATGGGAGTTTTTATGGATTTAATGGTGTTAAACCAAACATGAGTGACTCATTTTATGTAGGCAATAATATACAATGTGTTACAATAACTAGCGTATCGTGCCACACATTTGAGCCGTATAAAGAAATGCCCCGATGGACAGGTAATCAGACTATATGCAAATCTTAATTATAACAAATATTATACACCCGGTTGGTGAGGATAGGGTAATACCCACACTCTTCTTCTACTCCTCGTGAGGTGACATAATCACGAGAACTTTTTGTATCTAAAATTTAAATCACATTTATTATAAATAATAATGTAGACTGCAATCTACATTATTTTTATTTTAAATGCGAGGAAATATGAAATTAACATATATTTGTAAAATATGTGGAAAAGAAAGTGTAAACAATAATGGTTTAATTAGCCATATAACACAAACACACAAATTATCTTCAAAAGAGTATTACGATAAATTCTTTAAAAAAGAAAATGAAGGAATTTGTCCTGTTTGCGGAAAAGAAACGCAGTTCATAAAATTTTCTTGCGGGTATCGTAAAACTTGTTCATATAGTTGTGCTTCTACAAATAATGCTGAAGATAGAAAACAAGTTAGACATAATAATTATGATGGAAAGTATTTTTCTAAAGAAGGTAGAGAAAAATTAAATAAAATTGCAAGTGAAACCTTTGAAAGCAGAAATAAACAAATTATAGAAAAACTTAAAACTGAATATAAAATACCAAATGAAGTAGAAATTACAAACATATCACAAATAAAAGAAATTAAAGATAAAAAAGAACAAACTAACATTGAAAAATATGGAGTTAAAAATTCCTTTTTAATAAAAGATGAAAAAGGAATAGAAAAAAGAATAAAAACAAGTAATGAAAAATATGGTACAGATTATCCTATGCAGAATGATAAATTGCAGGATAATCGTATAAAAACTTGTATAGATAAATATGATACTTTATATTTTACACACAAATACAAATATAATGATTTAAAATTTGATAGTTCTTGGGAATTAGCATATTATATTTGGTTAAAAGATAACAATATACAATTTACATATCAACCTAGACCAGCTATATTATATTTTTGGAATGGCGATAATAAGTATCATAAATACTATCCTGATTTTATAGTAAATGATGAAATTATAGAAATTAAAAATCCATATTTATATTCTAAATTTTTATTAGAAGGAACAAAAGATAATGCTAAATATAAGAAAATGCTTGAATATAATGTTAAAATTTTAACTGATTGTTCAGTCTATTTGAATTATATAGAATTACAATATGGTAAAAACTATTTAGACGAATTTAAACTTTAGGGTATTCCGGTAGAAAAATATGTTGAAGAACATTGTACTGCTGAATTTCAGGAAGATTACAGAAAGAACGGTTTGAACATTCCACTCTATGATGTAAAATATAATTTACATTTGTGGGTATGGACAACCACCGCAAACTATGTAAATGACTTCAATGTTGAATACACGCTCAATGACCAGGAAACGACGTCGGAGGCAGGTACCGTCCAAATGGTAGTAGATTGGCTATCCGATAAGGAAGGGGCAGTACGTGCGAAGGGTGGCAAAGCACTGGGTACAGGTTCTTATATCACAAAATTATACTCAAAATCTGTCGCAAAACATCGCTGCGATTACAAAGAACAGGTTAAGGGTGATAAGACTGTGAAGAAAGAAGAAAATATGAAAACTTTTGGTTACAAAAGACCGACTAAAAAGTAAATAAATTTTTACATTCTCAATTATGGGTGTTAGGTAACTAACTCCCATTTTTTATAAATACTATAAATGAAGGAGAATTTATGAATTTATCCGAAGCAAAGAAATTCTTAAATGATAATGGCTATCTTTTGGAAGATAGATTTGGTGGTGGTAAAGACCGCTATGGGCATAAAATTAAAAGATTGAAATTATCCGATTTGGATAATGAAGATGAACATATACCAGCAGGGGATGTTGAACCATCAGATTTTGTTCCAGCAGAAGCACCAACAGAAAATCCAAAAGCACAACCAGTAGAAATTAAAAATAATGCAGATTTACTTGAACTAACATACACTACATTAGAAGACGCAAATTTCCCTGGCTACATTGATTACGATGAAAGTGGTACTGGTTTAACATTAGTAATTCACGATTTGTTACATAATGATGATGATTACTTAAATAGAGCCAGTAAAATTTTTGGTGATATAGAAGAAACAACTAATGAAAAATATGATGACGCATTAGCATCCCTTTCATATTATCTTGAAAAAGACAAAAAGAATATGGAAACAAAAATTAAGGGTTTCTTGATTGATTATATTGATTTTGTAAAATTCAACCTTCGTGAAAGTGGTTGTGATAACATTCTCAGTGTAGATGTAGACTTAGACTATGAGTACTTATACAATTCTTGTAGTGATGATGTAGAAGTTTATGTTGAACAACTAAAAGGATTTAATAGAAAATGTGATTTAGTTAGACAGTATCTAGCAAATTGGGTTGAAGTAAATTTAGGAACAAAATAATAAATAGGTATTATTATGAAATTAGAACAAGCAAAACAAATTCTAAATGAAAATGGATATATTCTTAAAGAAGCGGAAAATTTAAGATTTATGGATGAAATAGAGAATCTTGGATTTAAATTTCACGAATACGGTCATAAAGGACTTTATCAAATTACTGGTAGAAAAAATGGAAAACTCTGCGAAATTTGTAGATATGATTGTTTTCGCTGGCCTGAATGTGAATTATGGCAAGTAGAATATGATGAAAAATATAATGGGCATTCAACTAATAAACTAACATTTAATGGACAAGATCAAGACGAAGTATTTTCTGCTATTGAATATGTAAAAGATAGATATAACGAACTTTAATAAAAATCCACCATTAATGGAGTTTATATGGATTTACAAGAAGCAAAAGAATTTTTGAATAAGAAACGGATTTATTTTAGAAGATACAGAAACTGACGATGATGAATATGATGCTTTGACTGATGAAATGGAGAAAGACCCTACTTGGTGGAAAAATGATATATCAAAATCATTAAGAACTAAATTGAATAAAAGAAGTAAATTATATAATAAACACGCAAATTTGGAAGATAAAACTTTGAATGCTGTTAATTTCAATATGAAGAACTTCTTTAATGGTGTATTGAATGGCTTGAAAAATTCATATAAGAAAGTTACACAAGAACCAGGTGATTATGATGATGACGAAAAATATCAATTTGTAAGATATTATTTCACAAATAATAAAACTGTATATTGTTTGGAAGTAATGTATTATGATGAAGATGGAATCGTAAAATTACAGATATTTGAAGAGGATTCTATTGGTGCTTATGAAAAAGATGATTTTAGTATAACTACAATAGATGAGGCTATTAAACAAGTATTAGACTTTGTTAAATATCAAGTTGGATAATTTACACTAATTGTGCAGTATAAAAAACGAGAATCTTTTATGGTTCTCGTTTTTCTTTTTATATTTGAATATATACAAAACAAAATAACTAGAACAAATTATTTGCAGTTCTAAAAAATGAAAATGTTTACACAATAAAAAATTTGTTTCTATATTTTGTTATGTAATCAAAATGATTATACAAAAATCTTAACAAAATAAATCAAGGAGAAAAACTATGTTAAGTAATTATGTATTGAATACACACGATGGTCTTACCTACCAGGTAACAAGTTCAACAATCCAGTCCCGCAATCGTATGCAGGTCACTGGCACAACAGTAAAGAATGTTCGTCACGTTCAGGTTGCGAAGAATCACCTTCGTCCATTGACTGCTTTTGAAGCATCCGTCTGTATGACTGCAGAACAGATTCTTCGTAACAAGAAGGCTATGTCCGAAGCTGAATCTACCATTGTCCAGCTTTCTCGTTTACTCAAAAAGCAGGTAATGGCATAATATGAACATTTGGCGTATTACGAAGTATCGTTGCGACCAAAACGGAGTTCCTTATGGCGACCCCATTCAATCCTTGTGTTTCACACAGGAATTGATGGAGTCCTATAAGAACCCAAAATTTGTTATCAAAATTGAAGAACAGGTCGCATTAGACACATACAAAGTAATTTGGACTAAGGAAGAAAGAACAAATGAAAGCAACGGGTAGTAAAGTATTTCTCAAGCGTGAAGAAAGAAAATCAGCAGCTGGTATTATTACTCCATTGTCAAAGCAGGGTTTGGCTGTGTTCACAGTAGCAGCCGTTGGTCCTGGTGAATGGAATGTATTTACTGGTGAACTTATCCCAATGACTGTTAAGGTCGGAGATAGAGTTGTTGCTGATGTAACCACAGCTCCTGAGATTGTCATTACCAATAAGAAAGACGGCACAAAGACAAAGTATAATGTTGTTCCTGAAAGCAGCATTGAAATGATTATTGACGCCGATGAAGATGTACAATAAACTAATGGAAGGTGTTAAATGAAGCTTTTAGACGATAAAATGATCTTGCGTAATTTAACGACCGAAACCGCTGGTGGTTTGTACATTCCAGGAATTGTTCAAATTGCTTACTCAATGTTTGAAATTGTCAATTTAGGCGAAGGTCATTTTGACAAAAGAGTTGGGCGAGTAAAACCACTTCCTAAAGGATTGAAAGTAGGCGACCGTGTTTTGGTTAATGTTGGTGTTCTAAAGCCAATTAAGATTAAGGGTGAAAAGCTCTATGTCTGCCCAAATGCGGAAGAAGCTATTTTAATTCTTGATGATGACGAAACACTATAATTAAGGAGTGAGTATAAATGAATTTGAAAGTTAGTTTAATTACAATAGCTTCTGTAATTCTTTATGCTTACGCTTTAGTTTGTTTCGGTTTAGCAGGACCAAACATTCAAAGTGTAGCCCTCGTAGCGGGTGGCTATATTTTGAAGTATGGTCTTCTTTCTTTTGGTTTCTTTATGGCAGCCTTCTTGCCTTACAGAATAAATAAGGCATTGGAAAAGAGAAAACAGAAGAAGTACGAAATTGAATCAGAGCAAAAGATTATCGCTGCGGCACAAAAAACAAAGGCCACGAACGATAAGATATATAATGAGTATATTAAGAACGAGGATGCTATCTAATGGCACAAACACTTGAAGAAGAAGTTAATACCCCAAAGCATTATCGCACACACGAAAGTGGGCTAGAAGCTATTGAAATCACACGCTGGCTCATTGGTGATTTGTCTAATGCTTGGAAATATGCGATGCGATATGAAGATAAAAATACCCCAAAGAAAGATGTTATGAAACTTTGTTGGTATTTGAATGACTTTCACAAGCATTTTATCAATATGAATAATGAAGTTACCAATACAACATTAAACGATTTACCAAGTTATGTTATTTCGGATATGTTAAAGGTTATTGATAACGAACCAATACCACAAATCAAAGAAGTATTCAAACAAATTCTTACTTTGTATGAATGCAAAGGTATTTTAATTCCTTCCGAATGGAATAAAATGCTAGACGATTTGGCAAGTTATGCGAACACATTAAATTAACCAAAATATATTGACAAAAAATTTTATTGTAAATATATTTTAACACAAAATCAAAAATACAAAAAAGGAAAAATAAATTATGTCAAATTTAACTATTACATCAACTAAAATTTTGCCTATCTCTAATGGTAAGGGTGGTTGTGTTGCTATTGCTCAGCTTGTATTCAATGACGCATTGAAGTTGACGGGTATTAAGCTTATTGATAATGGCTCTCATCGTTACATTTCTTATCCTCGTAATATGAGCAATAAGCAGAAGAAGTCCTTCTTTTTCCCTGTAAATAAGGAAATTGCTGAATCTATTAACGATAGATTGTGGGCTGACTATAAGAAACTTAACGAAAGCAAGTAATATGAAGAAGAAAAAGAGTTTTCCGACACCTCCACAGCTTATTCCTAACAAAAAGAAGGAAATGTTGAAAATCGTTCAGGACCCTGAAGCGATGAAAAGGGTGTTTGAACTCATAAATTCTTCATCTAATTTATTTGAAAAATCCAAGACTGTCAAAGCTGTAACTATATTAGATTGGTATGAAAGGGTTATCCAAATCCTACCTGAAGATATGGAACAGCGTGACAGTTTTTGTGATAAATTAAAAGAATTAATAGATAACTATGGAGTAGAAGATGGCACTTGTACTAAACAACAAGAACATAACAACTAATGAATTTGTCAGACTAATAGTCTGTTCGGTTTTAGAAGATTTGGAAATCAATTTTGACGATTACGCAAAAATCTATATTCAGGACTACGATTCATTGACACCTGAAGAAAAGACGAAAATCGCAGAATGGAAAGTAAAAGTTTTTGACAAACTAAACACTTGTATGAAAAGGAATGAAATTAAGCGTCATGTCTAAGTTTATTGTTGGTAATAAATACAAGGACCAACTTGGTCAAGAATACACTTTTTTGAGCGAGAGTAATGGAATAGCAGTATTTCAATTCAACAAGGTTCAAAAGAAGTTTAAACTTATAGAGAAGTTTGGTAGCATTTCTATGGCTTGTAATCTTCGGCACCCAAATTAAAAGTGGCGACCCTAAGATTATTTACGATGAAGAAATAGATGGTGTTAGACTAAACCAAGAACATATTTTTAATCTTAGTGGAGAAACGTATGTCAGTCTTTTCAAAAGGCATAAAGAAGAAAGTGAAAGTAGACAAAAAGCAGCCAATAAAAAAGGATAAAGTATCAAAGAATCCTGATACGAAAAATCTTTCGGGTGACCAGGCTGAAGCATTACAGAATCGGAGAAATTCCACCTGGTGCTATGGCTATGAACCCAATGATTATCCCAGATTTCTTTAACAACATTCGTAATAACTATTACGTTGCGAATAAGATAATTTGGATAACAGGTTTCATTGAATGGGGACTTATTACAGAAGTAATGCGTAGATTGAATTTCTACGATGACGGTACCAAAGACCCAATTACTTTGTATGTAGCTTCTCCTGGTGGTGAATGTGATGCTGGATGGGCACTTATAGATATGATTGAAAAACTCAAGCATAAGGGTATTAAAATCAGAACGATTTGTGCAGGCTCTTGTTCCTCAATGGCAGCCGTAATTTTGGCAGCTGGTTCAAAGGGTGAACGATATGCTTTCCCATCTTCAAGAATTATGATACACCAAGCTGGTATTGAATTGACTGGCGGTAAGTTAGACGATATAGCAAACACAACAAAGGAACTCCAGTATTGGACTGATTTGACAGCCAAATACATTTCCAAAGTCTCTGGCAAGAAGGTCAAAGAAGTTGAGAAGGAACTTTGTTATGATAACTATATGACACCTAGCGAAGCCAAGAAGTTCGGTATCATAGATAAAATTGATGTGGTTTTGGCTTAATGATACTCTCATTAGACGAAATAAAGAAAAGAATTATACAAGAAAATGACCTGCAGAATTGCGGGTCTTTTTCCACGGATAAACAAAAGAATGTTCAGGACACTATGAACATTCTCGCTCAACTTATGAAGAAATACCCAGAACGAATTGCCGAAATTGAAGAGCAAGTTGCTGATGGCGAAGAGTTCCGTTGTTATTTTGAAGACGAAGAATCGTTGAAGGAATTGGGCGAAATGAGATATACCGACCCAGAACGATTTTATCGTATTATCCGTAAAGAAGAATTATTTTTGAATACTTGTTTACAGACTTTTGGCTTTCATAATTATATCGTATCACTAAATCCAGACAAGCTCTTTGGCTAATATAAATACTACATTATATGGAGAATGTTTAATGAATTTTCGTGATTTTGTTAAAAAAGATAATAAACGTACAATTCCTGAAGAACCGGTAGAATACTTGGAAGAACCAGTAGAAGAATTGGATGAAGATACTGAAGAAGATTATGGTGAGGAAGAAGACGATACTGAAGACGAATACTATGAAGAACCTGTAGTGTATGTGCCACCACAGCCACCACAGAGAGCAGCACAAAGAATAGTACAGCGTCCGCAGCCAAAAGTTCAAAGACCTGCACCAAGACCAGCACCACGTCCACAACCTGTATATCGCCCACAACCACAACGAATACAGCGTTCAGCAATGCCTGTGGACCAGTACAACCGTCCAATACAAATTAGCAAAAAGCAATTAGCAGAAAATACCATTGAAAATACTGCTAATACTTTGACAGAAGCTATTAAGAGAAAGGTTGATACCATATTCTATCGTTTTGGTATTCAGGGTTTGGAAAAATTGGATGAAAAGATACTTGATACTATTGAAGAATTACAGTATCCAGAACCAAAACAAATTAAGAAATCTGGAGTAAGTATGAGAAGAGTACCTGGTAAGAGAGTGGTTCGTAAACCAAAGCCACTTCCTATACAAGATATAGAACCTAGCTGGAAGAATGTTCCTGAAGTGGATGAAGCTAATACTGATGAATTCTTTGAAGAATTGCCACCTGAACCAATCTACGAAGAAGTTCAGGAACCAGTAGAAGAACCAGTAGAAGAACCCATTGAAGAACAGGTAGAAGAAGAACCACAGAAAGAACTTTCAATGATGGAACTTGCTGAACAGGCTTTGAACATTGACCCTTCAAAGGTTATGAAACACGAAGCCGGTGGAACAAACCCAGTGTTCGCTCCACAACCTGTTCCTGTTAGAACACCAACAGAACCAGCAGACCTTCCTATCGCATTAGAAGTTCCAGAAGTTGCTACTCCAAAAATTCTCACTATGCCAGTCATAGAAGAACAGAAGGAAGAACCTGCTCCGGCACCTGTGGAACAACCAGCACCAGCAAAGAAAACTAGAAAGAAGAAGGAAAAGGACACACAAACTAATGAAGAAAAATAAAACTGACAGAAAACAAAAAGAAGTCAAAGATATGGTAGTAGTGGACGGGACCGTTGTGGAAGCGTTCGCTAATGCTATGTTTGATGTAAAACTAGATAACGGTGCGATTATAAAATGTACCTTGTCGGGGAATATACGCAGATTTAAGATACGAATTAACCCTGACGAGAGAGTTCAAGTCGGCATTAGTATCTACAATAATGAGGTTGGCAGAATACTATACCGATACAATTAGGAGGTAAACAATGGATATACCAAAGTATAAAACAAACCGACACTTGAGTTGGGATGAGATATGCGAGGAATTTCCTGATGTCGCAAACCAAATCGTAAGAGAAGACCAATGGTCTCCTTGGGAACGAAAACCTGATTTTTCCGAAGTAGACAAGACGATTATGCCCTGGATACCGGAAAAGGTACGAGAAGGTAAAGAAGACGAGCGTATAGATACTATAATGCTAACAAAATAATTCATAGGGACCTGAATGGTCCCTATTTTTATAAATAGTGTATGGACGAAATAGAAAATGTAAAGAAACTATGGAAAAGACTTGAAGAAAGTTTGACAGATTCAAACTCACAAAGAGGTCTTCATAGATTGGTGAACAATGCTGAAATGTTATCAGCATATATGGAAGCCAATGGAGTATTAACTGAATCATCCAAAGCAGTTCTTGATTTGGAACAGAAAGGTGCCAAAATTAACTTATCAACACATAACAGAGAAATAGATAATGCTTTGGTGTTTATTATCTTGAAAGGTTTAACTACACTCCCTACTAAAACAGAAGCATATCGTTTAGGTCTTATTGATGCTAAGGGAAAACTTATTAGAAAACCAAAGACAGCTAAAGAAAACGAATGTATCAGTAATCTTGATTTGCTATTTTTCAAACTTAGAGAATGGTTAGCACCACGAATTGCTTATATGACAAGTGTTAGCTGGATAAAGGGTGTAATGAATAATGTACGCGGACAGAATTATTTTAAGAACGCAAGTATTCTAACTAGACAATATGCTGTTCGTAAAGTTAATGACGAATTATATAAAATTTTGGAGCATTAAAATGGAATTGAATGAAGCATTAGATATACTTGAAGATGCTGGTTTCGTAGCTGAAGAAAAACCAAAACAAAAATACGATATAAGCGTATTCTCTAAAGTTAAAATCCACGGTGCGAAAGTAGTAGTAAATGATGATTCTGTTGAAATCAACGGACAAGCATTTAAATTTAAAATTTATGACGATTTGAAGTATGAAATTTCAATAAGAGATTATTTGTCAAATCGTGCTATACCAGGTTGGAAAACATATACTGGTTCTTATAAAACAACTATTCTTGATAAAACCCCTGAAGAACTTAGTAAAATTATTGTTGGCAAATCAAAATCCTTAAGAATGCAGAGAAGTCGTTGGTAATAATATGAATAAACCTTGTCCTAATTGTTATGGCGATTTAAAACGATATGGCTTCACACTAGAAGTAGGTGGAGTTTATATGACTATGGTTAAGGAAATAAAAACTTGCTGTGCCGTAAAGGTCAAGGTTACTAAATTTAATTCCACAGAAGTTACATTCATCGCCGAAGATAATAATAAAACTTATACCAAAAGCAGAAAAGATTTTATGACAAGTTCGTGGAGATTGAAAGGTCCACACGATACTATATTTGGAGATAACGAATAATGGATTTAGACGAAGCTAAAGAATTGTTAGAGAGTGAAGGCTATTTACTTGAAGATAAATCAGCCAGTAATTATAAAACATTTAAAGATTATTTAAAAGACTTTAAAGCTGAACTATTAACTCAATATATGTCACCTGAAATTGGTGAAAGAAAATATAAAGATATAATAGTAAATAAAACTCTATTTAAATTTATCAAAGACAACTGGGCAAATGGTGATTATAGTCCAGCCGAAATGGTAGAATATATTTTAGATAACGATTTAGATGAAAGCTATCAAGTTGATTGGGATGAACACTTAGATGAAGCAAGAAAACCAAAAATAAAACTAATTTTTGGCATTAGAAAAAGAGAACCAGGTGCTAAATGTAAACCTGCATTTGCCACATTTGAAGAGGCAGATGCATATATGGATAAATTCACTTATCCACAGGATTTTGAAATAGTTAATTTGTTACAACATCCTGAACTATTAGAAGAAGATTTTACTATGGGAGTAGGTGCTCCTTTGGGCGCCGACCAAGGTATTCCACATTCTATGCAGGGTTGCGCAGTTCCAATGATGCGTTTGGGTGAACCTGCCCCATACGGCAAAATACAGAAATGCGGACCACCACACCCAATGCACCGACACAGACCTATTCCTTTTGGTTTGTGGCCTGTTACTGTAATTACAACTACTTCTACCAAAAAGAGAAAACGCAAAAAGAAAAAGAGAAAAAAGAAATAACGGAAAAGCGGGAGATAAACTCCCGCTTTTTTGAGGTAACAACAAAAATCTTAATCTTTCCAGTAGCCAAGCATTCTCAGCGTGGATTCCATATCCACATTAGGGTAGTATTTCTTCCAGGTATCAAATGCGTCCAGGGGCTTATCCGGTTTCGTATAACGAGCAGATTCCCAGTCAAAAGCGGCTTCAATTTTGTTCTTAATGTCGCCGTTGTGTAAATGATGACCACTCCAAAATCTGTGGAGATTGTGAGTCAATTTCTTGCCGAGAATTGGATAGAGAAAAACCTTATCTAAATCGTGGAATGGGAAACTGTAGCCTTTTTCTTTGGCAAGTTTCTGTACCATCTTGCGATGTTCCCAAGTATATTTGATTAAGTCAATTCTGTATTTGATAAAGTTCATTTTTAAAATCCATAGTTGATAGAGATTTGTTCACACCAATAGCACATACCAGTGCACATCCAACAAAGTGCCAAGAAGAAAAAGAAAAAATTTATTTTACGTTTTGAAGCGGCAAGTACAATAAGACCGCAGCCAAAGAACATACAAATCAAACCAATGTAAAAGTATTCCATATTAGCAACCAACCTTTGTTAAGTTTTCAAAAATGATGAAAAAACCACATCCACCAAACAAAACTGCCATAAGGAGTGAGAGATAACAAAGAACACTATTGTTAATGTTAATCGCACCATTCAGGCACCAAATTAGAGCGATAATTAGAATGAAAATTGCGAGCATTGTTACCTCTTTTGTTATTCTTACAGTATAAATATAGATAAAATTTTCGCAGTTGTCAATGTTTTTATTGAAAAATAATGTAAATTATTATTAACATAGAAATGTAAACTTGGTTTTACATAAATAAAAATATGAATGAAAATTTTGAGAAAACAACCAGAATAGTAAATGGTTATTGGTACACATTTGAGTATCACAATGCTAATGAAACAGTTCCTGGCTATGATAGATTTCCGATGATTTATTGCATCGGTCCTTCAACAAAGAATTTGAATGTTTTTGAAGCATTAAATTTACACCATTTACCACTCAGCGCCCGCATTGAGTTTATGGTTAGATTTGATAAATTGACAAATTTTAGAGATGCTGACACAAGAAAGGTTTTTACAAGAGAAGAATTTTTATCATATTTCGGACCTGGTATAGGTATTCAAAATGCTATTCGTTTCTATAACAAGAAAAACATTTTGAACCCATACAGAATTTACAATAAATCCGTCCCGTTGTATCTTGAATATGATGGTGATATAATGATGAAAAATCCAGGCACTGTAATGAACAAATACTTATTAGATTTAGGAAAAAATAATAAGGAGTAACCTTTTGGACTACCAAAAAATCTATAACAAGTTAATCAAACTTGGACAGGATAACTATTGGAATAACGAAAAGTATTTTGAAAAGCACCACATTATCCCACGTAGTGAAGGAGGTTCAAACAAGAAAGAAAACTTGGTTGAATTGCCACCACGTGCTCACCACTTAGCCCACTTGTGTTTAATTAAGTTGGGGTATTGCTTGAAGTATTGTTATTACAACTTTACTATTAAAGAATACTACGAAGCCAAAATGCTAGAAAAGAAAAAGAAACATTTATTATTGCCTGAAGATGTAGATACTGTGGACGAAATAAACGAATACAGATATGAAGGTGAACAAGAATGAAAGTTTCTATTGAATATGTAGTAATCGGACGAGAAAAGAAGTATCCCGATGTTGCTGGCGAAGTCTATGTCCCAGATGAATGGACTGAAGAACAAATCAAGAAATGGTTTGAAGAAAGACACCATAATCTAGGTGGCAAAGGAGTTAAAGTAGTCAATATAGAGAAAGTATAAGTTTCATTATCGTATAAATCTAAACCAGGAAGCAATTTCCTGGTTTTTTCTTTTATACATAAATTTTGAGGTAGTTTTATGCTTGAAGTCAAATTTAATACAGTAGAAGAAATTAACGAACAATTAAAATCACAGTTAGGCAAATTGATGTTTAAAGGCTATTCCGAAAATACCGATAAAGAAATTGAGAAGGTCTTTAAAGATGTAGCAAATTTTGCTGCACCACAGTCACTCGTTTTGGAAGATATACAATTCTTTGAACACGATTTGAAGATTGAATACCAGTGCCAAAACAGACACTATACTATGATTTTAGGTTGTAAATAGTTTAAATTTGTAATAAGGACAGATAATGAATCTCCGTTATTTGATAAGTATTTCCGGTACTTATCTAACTTATTATAAATAGTTTAGACCAACCGGAAATTGGTCTTTAAATATAATAGGAGATTAAATGACAAATATAACATTATTTGATATATGTGATATATCAAGTTCGTATTTTGATAAAATACTTGATATAATTATAAATCCAAATCCTTTAAATGAAAAATATATAGAAAATCATCATATAATACCAAGATTCATTTATAGAGATTTAAATATACCAATAGATAATAGTAATTTTAATTTAATTGAACTAAGTATAAAAAATCATATTTTAATACATTACTATTTGGCAAAATGTTGTAAAAAAGAATATAGATTTAAATGTTTAAATTCTGTATTAAGAACATTGGGCAACATTAAACTTGCTAAGTTTGAAAACAATTATAATGAAATTGCCGAAGAAATAGCAGATACTAAAAAACTATTACGAGAAACACCCATGCCAGAAGAAAAACGAAAGAAATGTGGCTGGAATCATTTTAGATTTACTCAAAAAGAACGAAGTGAAAAATTTGGTGTATGGAAAGGTAAACACTCCCCTAAACTTGGTTCAAAATTAACAAATGAACAAAGACAGAATATAAGCAAAGCAAGAAAAGGAAAATGTAAAGGTCATATAGTATCAGAAGAAACTCGTAGAAAAATAGGTGAAAAAGCAAAAAATCGTATTATTGGACCTAAAAATAGAGATTCAGTTAATAAAAGCAAACTAACTAATGAAAGAGTAATGTTTGTAAAACAAAAAGAATATGAAATATATAAACAAACTCATAATAATAATAATATAGGTTGGAATGAATGGCAAAAGTTATTTAGTGATTTTATAAAGCAAGAACAAATAAAATTTAATCTAAATAAACAATTAAATGAAAAATTAAACGAAAGACAATTTAGGAGAAAATTTTATGAAGATAAGTGGTCAGGATTTGTCGATCAGTAGCAGTCGGTATTATTGTAGAAACATTAGACGATAAAACATTGGATATATTGGATGTCCAGTATTATGGATTTACCAATAAAAAGAAATTGGAACAGGACCATATCCTTTATTATAACAATAAAGATTTCAACAGTGATTATGCCAAATATAACTGGATGAAAGATAAAATTTTGGAATGGACTAAAGATTGTGAGTATTTGGCAACTGAAGACTATGCTTATGGTAAGAGCGGCGCACTTGGACAAATTTTCTCACTTGCTGAATTTGAAGGCAACATTAAACTTGCTGAAGTAGCACGAGGACAGAAAATGCGCTTGTATTCTGTAAATTCCAATAAGAAGTTTTTCTCTGGTTATGGTTTGAGTGATAAAATCGGTATGCGAGATGGATTTGATAAGTGGACAGAAACAAAACCGGATTTGAGCACTTTGCCAGAGGTTGATAACGGAAAAGGAGTTAGCCCCACATCAGATATTATTGACCGGGTATTCTCTTTGTGAATACCTTCGTATGGAACTAAAATTGCGTGCTGGTATAATACAATTACATCAACTACCAAAACATCAAATAGAGTGCTTTAATATAGTTACAAAAGAATGCCCAACAGGTATGCTTACCGCACCTTTTATAACAAAATAAGGACAGATGGGCACAGATCTCCCCATTTGGGCTAACTTGGCGGTTAGCCCTAACTTATTTTATAAATATAATACCATCGCCAAATGGTTTATTTTAAGAGGTCTGTATGAAAAAAGAAGAATATAAAGAATTATTATCAAGTTTTAAAGTAGATAATAATTTTATTGTTTTTAACAACAGTAACGATTACAATACATTTACAAATAAAATTCAAAAGTTCTTACCTTCACAAAAGATAGAAAGAACTCATATTAAATTTATATGTTTAGAATGTAATTGTAATAGTCAAAAAAGATTTGATAGATTTAAATTAAATCCATTTTTATGTAATTCCTGTGTTTGTTCCAAAGTTCAAAAAACACAAGATGTTCAAGATAAAATACAAAAAACTATGTTAGAAAAACATGGCTGTAAAAATGCTTTTCTTGTAAAAAATGAAAATGGTGTATATAAACGAGATATAACTAATATAAAACGATATGGTTATTCTTGTCCTATGAAAAACCCTATTAAATCAAAAGAAATTATTGAACAAAAAAGAGAAAAATATGGAACAGCAAATAATTTTGATAAAATAAAAGAAACTGTTCAAAACAAATATAATGTTAATAATTCTTTTTTAGTTAAAAATGAAGAAAATGTTGAAAAACGAACAATAACCTGTAAAGAAAAATATGGATATGATAATCCTGGTCAAGTTCCTGAATTTAAACGAAAACAAATGTATGGAAAATATAATGCTCCAAATGGCAAAAACTATGATAGCAGTTGGGAATATAAATTTGAATTGTATTTAATTGAACATAATATAGATTACATATATCAAAGTGATAAAACATTTACTTGGTATGATGTAAATGGTAAATCCCGCGAATATATACCAGATTTTTATCTTCCAAACACAAATGAATTTATAAAAATAAAAGGAGACTATTTCTTTGATAAAAATGGAAAATTCTTTGACCCATACGATAAAACAGAAGAAGGTTATAAAAATGCTGAACTTAAGTGGAATTGTATGAAGGAAAATCAAGTTAAAGTTTATACTAGCAAAGAACTAAAAGAATTGGGTATTTTATAACAACAGGGCTTATTGGTAGCACCATTCATTACCAAATAATGATTCCTGCCCAGGAATCGACGTTCACTGCCCAGATTTTGTTCAATACATAAAACCCTACTATTGCCCCAGGAAATTGACGTACTGGGGCAGTACTGTTAGGTTTACAAAAATTTACATAAAGTTATAAATATACTATAAAAGAATTTGGAGTTTTTATGGAACGAGAAGTAACCCAAGACGATTTGAACGAAATTGAAGAAATCTGTTATAATGACGGCTACGAAATTGACGATATACAGGATGCGATGACAGTTCTTGCCGATGATTTGGTTAAGGAAATGTCACACGATTATGAACCTGATATATTAAAAGGTGTAAAATTCATTGAATACCAGATTAAATACAAACAAGAGAACAATGAATACGATGTAGATAAACCAGTTGAGTTTGTAGATAACGGTTTTCCTGACGATTGTGCATTTTATGAAGCCAAACAGTATTTAAATTCTAAAGGATTCATTCTTGTAGAATCAAAAACCATTCCAAAAATGGATAAATTTCAGGAATTACAGTTAAAAGAAATGCTAATTGATTTCTGGCCTTTCTATTGTGGTGCAGTTGATGTAGGTAAAAGTGGTTTATCTAGTAATCCAAAAGCACAAAGAAGACATGATAAGATATATGCTTATGTAGAAACTATATTTGGTGATGATACTTATTATGTTGTACAAGGACTTAACATTTATTTCCAAGATGTACAAAAACGATTTGAAGACAAACTTTGGGAAGATAATGTTAATAATGTTCAAAGATGGCCTTCCGACCATTGTAATGGGGCTATAATGCAACTTGCTAAAATGTCATTAAATGATACTATTGATGCCATTAAAAAGGCTGACTTAAATAAAATAGCAACAAAAGAAATTAAAAAATGGAGTCATTAATGAGATTAGACGAAGCTAAACAAATTTTAAATAAAAATGGTTTTTTGTTAGAATCCAAGCAAGATGATGCTATTGAAATTTTTGCTAAAATTTATGGTGTATCTGTAAATACTGCCTGGGATTTAATGGGTGATTTGCAGCACGATATAGATTTAGATAAATTATTCAATAGTAGTATGAGTGCTAAAGATATTGCTTTTAAACTTTTAGACCAATACGAATATGGTGAAGAAGTAGCAAAAAGATTAGAAGAATATAAAAGAACTGGAACAATAACAGTTCCACAAAAACCAAAACATAGATATAATTATTATGAAATTACTGTTGTAAATTCTAATGGTGAAAAACGAGATTATTCTATGCATCCTCGTAAGTTTTGTACTAGAACAGATTATCTACGATATGGTATGCAAGTATTCATTGACAATGTTAAAAACCAAGAATATACAAAATATGGTATATCAAGCATAGATGATATAAAAGAGGTAAGAAGTTTTAGTATTGGTTATGGCGATACAGTTCAATATGGTAATTTTAAACCTGATATATTAAATTATATGATAGATAAAGGTTATGTTAAGGTATAATATGGAATTAAAAGAAGCTAAACAGATTCTTGAAGAAAATGGTTTTGTCCTGGACCAGGCTGAAAGCCAAGTCTTAAATGAGACTTGGGAAAGGGCATACATACAAAGTGCTATTCAAGATGTAGCTGACCAACTCTATGACGAAGAACTAGCCGACATTCCACCACAAGTTGACGAATACGGCAATATATCACCTGACTATTTAAAAAGATTTGAATATACTTCGCCTGAATTGAGAAGAGCAACTAAAAGAGCTGCAACTAAATTAGCAAATGACTTAAAAGACCAGGGCATCAATATAAATCCTTGGTATTGTGAAATGGAAATATACGACAAATTAAGATACTTTAGCAAATAAAATTATTATAAATACTATAAACAATTTTAATGGAGAACACAAAAATGGATTTATACGAAAGTTATTTAAATAGAGCAAAGAAATACCTCGTTGAAGACGAAGAAGATTTGGAACTCACCGATGTTGATACTGAAGAAGATACCGACATTGACGATGTTGCCGATGACGTTGACGCTGGTGAAGAAGATGGTGCTGAAGAACCTGTAGAATTGGATATGGCAAACCCTGTCTGTCCTGAATGTGGTGCTACTTTGATTCCTGTTGGTGAAATTGACACAACAGAAGAAGACGAAGATGGCAACCCACTTTATGACGATGAAGAAGCAGATGCCATTGACTTGCTCCAGGGCCTTGGTTATGTTATCTACAAGCCAGTTGCTGAAGAAGACGCAGTAGATGATGATTTCGCCGGTTCCGATGACGAAGACTTCGGTGACGAAGATTTGGATGACGAAGAAATCGAAGACGAAGAATAATTTATTTTCAATACAACTAAAAAACTCCTTGACAGTGCCTGAAAAATGGCACTGTTTTTGTTTATAGTAATAAATATAGTATGAAGTACGATTTTAGCACATTTTTAAAACAATCATTGAATGAAGCAGAAAAGCAGTCAGTTTATAGTAAAGGTAAGTTTAATACAACCGATACTGATGAAATAGAAAACTGGTTGAGTAAACGAAAAGACTCTTTAAAAGTTAGTAAAGAGAATAAACTAATCTATACAAATGATGAAGGAAAAGAAATAAATTTAACTGATAATAATAAAGATATAGATTTGGTTAAAATTTATAAAGAAATAAGAAGCACTTCAACCGACAAAGGTGTTGTAAAATCGTATAATAAAGATACATTTGAAAAATTGGGTGAAACCTATGCTTATAGAGCAACTGTATGTTTTACTATAATGAGTCAGAGTGATTTTAAAGATATGACAAATGATGTCTTTGAAAATGACCCAGACAATGTTCTATTACAAATAAATGATTTACAAGCTTATTTTGATTTTGCTGCTGCTTGTACTACAGTTTCCCATAAATTGAATAAAGAAGAAAAAGATAGTGAATCTGCTAAACTCGCTACACAATGTAAAGAACTATTAGATAAACCTGAAACTAGATTTGAAGGTATTGAAAAGGTTAAAAAAGAAATACAAAAAGATTTCATAAAGTATCACGATACATTTTCTAATGCGTTTGATACTGGTATGAAAGAACAGCAAAAGAAAATGACTGAAAAAGATTATAAATGGGTAGACCCAGCTACTGGTTTACCTCCAAAAGGTTTCAGTCAAAAATTTACTAAAATTGCTGGTCAGGGTGCAGCTAAATTAGCTGAACTAGGTAGCAAGTTTGCAGACAAAGTTAAAAATTCTCCTCATAATTTAGAGAATGATATAGCAAGAGCAGCAGTAATTGGTGTTAAAATGATTGCTGTTGGTGTTCACGGTTTGGGCAACTTATTGAGAAAATTCATTAGTCCAAAAGGCAAAATTTACAAATATGTAACTTCAAAAACTGTTGATAAAAAGATTAACGAATTTAAACCCAAATACGAAGAAGCTAAAAGGGGTAATTATTTACCAAGTCAAATCACTAAAGAATCTGATGAAGAAACAAAAAATAAATGTGAAAAATTTAAGAGAGATTTCCAGTCTGTAATGTATGATGAACTAATACCTATGTACTACAAACAAACACAGGTATTCAGTGAATGTTATCTAAATCAAAATGATAAGTATATTTTGAAACAAACTAAAGATGGTTGGCAGACTAAACAAACAGAAAATGGAAAATATACTGAACTATGGAATGCAGTATTATTGTTGAAAGAACATATTGACAAGTGCGATAAATTCTTCAAATCATTAAATTTATATGATGAATTTAAAGACAGTAAAATGGAATTATTCTTAGGTTCTGTTGAAAAGAATACACCAAATGAATTCCAGCAATCTATACTTGATTGGTTTGACAAAATTAACACAGAAGAAACTGATGTTGAAAAAGTAGATGCTTTAAAACGAATTGCTAACATTTATACTAAAGATATAATGTTACCTGCCATGTCTTTGAATAGTGAAACCTTTGCTCAGTATAAAGATAAATTGAGTAAATCTTTGCAGGCATTGAATGTTATCAAAGAAATTCCAGTTATTACAGAATTTAAAATCAAATTCAAAACTGATGATTTATCTACTAAAGTAAATGGTATCGTTCCATTAAAAGAAGAAAATACAGATAACGATAACGGTGTAGATAAAGAACAATTCAAAAAAGAATATAAAGCAATAGAAAGCGTTTTAGACGAATTAACTACTAATAATAAATTAGAAGTAATTAATGATAAAATTGCAGATATAAATGATAAATCCGATTTTACATTAAAACAACTAAAAGAGATGGTTTCTAATATGAATAACATTGAAGATGATATAAAGAAAAAATTTATTGCTTTTATTGAAACTTATTTAAATAAAAAATCAGTAGATAAAATTTTTGCGATTAAAGCAATTATGACTTACTTTAAACTAAACGAATGTGCTTCATTAAATGCGATTATGAACATTTTGAACGAAGATGTAAATGCTGAAGAACTTAATACTATCAAAAAAGAATTAGTAAATGTTGCTTCAAATTCAATAGATGTGAATAAAGTAGAAACTTATGTTAAAAACTTTAATGAAAAAGTAGAAAAAATCTATAATGCTTTAGATGACGAAACTAAAAAGAAGTTAGAAAATTATAAAGATGACGGGCTAAAATTGTTATATGCTATTATTGCCATAACGAATAAGCCAAATCCTGAAGTAAAGAAACCGGAAGAAAATGCTCCAGCTGAAGAAGGTGCGAAATCTGAAGAATCTGAGAAATCTGCAGAAAATCAAAAATCATAAATACATTATAGAGAGATTGAAAAATGGCAGATAAGAAACCACATCCAGTTCCACCGGAACATCCATATTACCCACGCAGCCCATATAATCGCTGGTGGAATGACACAGAGCCAGCTTACTCTGTGGCTCCTTGGGAAGGTTGTTGCGATAAAGACGATGATTGTGTTTGTGTAACACCTGACGATGTAGCAGTATGGAACTCTATTTCTAGCCTTTCAGGTCTAACAGCAATAGATTGGGAAAATATATCGTCTTATTCAGCTATTGCTGCTAGTGCGGATTTATGGAATGATGATTATCTTACTACCAGCGCTAATTCTGCTAATTGGAACAAAGTAAGTGGATTGAATGACCTTACTAATCTTTTGAGTTCCAATAGTGCTAATTGGGATAGCACATATAAGACTGTTTCGTCAAATAGTGCTAATTGGAATAGTGCTGTAAATTACAGTGGTAATATAAATGCGAACACAAGTGCCATTTCTGCTTTGAGTGCTGCGTTCGCAAAACAAGTCAAAATTTATTTTGACCCAAACACCATTAACGGTGATGGAACCACTGGTGCACCATATACTGTCAAAAATTACGAAGAATTTATTGCCTTATTGAATAAAGCTTATAGTGGTTATAAAGAACTCTATACAGAAGACGGAAAACAGAACTGGATGAGTTTGACAGCCACAACAGATAGTGATGGAACAAACCCATACTTAAAGACCTTATTCAATGCTATCAACAAAAAAGACAATGACCAGGATATAACTTTGAATAACCACGGTGACTTAATTCAATGGATTTTGAAGAATTTAAACCCACCTCCACCTATTAGCGGAACCGATTTGACTTGGGTAAAGATAAACACCCCTACTACATCAGGGCAATTAACTAATTATAATGAGCCAAACCGAATGTATTATTCCGTTAATGAAAATTATATAGGATAGTATTATGGAAGAAATTTTAACACAATTAGCAGCTAGTGGTCCTTTAGGCGTGATTGCAGCAGGTATTGTTTATCTTGTAATCTATTTTCAGCGTAAGCAGACTTCGGAAAAACGAAATGACGATACTGCTCAATTACAAAAGCAAATAGATGATTTGACAACCCAACTTCAAGAAGAAAAGACTTCTAAACAGCTTTTGGAAAAGGATGTCAAGTATTTAATGTCCGAAACTGCTGGCATTAAAGAAGATATTAAAGAAATGAAGAATACTCTAAATAGTATGGCACTTGCTTTGGAAAGAATAGCAGCCAAATACGATGATAAATAGGATAAATTATGTTAAGAAATTATTTGAAAGAATCCACAGAATTTTATAAGAAAGAAGATAACCCATTATTCTATCTTTTTATCATTCCTAAGTTAGTTAAGGCTGAGCCCGAAACTGTCAAACAAGACCAAGAATTGATGAATTTGATAAATTTTATTGAAGAAAATACCAAGTCTCTCAATATAAAAGTTCTTGAAAAGAAATATAGCCCAATTACATTTATGAATTTGTTTGCGACAGATACTGTTAAAAAGAACGCAATAGAATATATAAATGAATACTTACAGAATTTTGAAACGGATCTTGCTATGGAAGAAAAAGACTTTATGGCTAGTTATAATGTTCATAAGGTGTTTGATTTGATTAAAAAGAGTGATGTTTTCAAGGTTTACACCAAAAATCTATAAAAGTAGGAAGTATTATAAATATAGTATAATAGAAAATTTTGGAGAAATTTATGAAAAATCTTGATTTAAAATTTGAACAGTGGAAGAAAAGAAAGCTTGACGAAGGCTTTCTTGATGGCGAAGAAGAAAAGCCAGTAGCTGCAGAGGACGAAGCTCCTGCTGCTGAAGAACCAGCCGAAGAAGCTCCTGCAGAAGAAGCTCCAGCTGAAGAAAAAGCCCCTGAAGACACAGATGTTTCCGAAGAAGGTGGCGAAGAAACCACAGAAGACGATGGTTTGGATGACGATTTTGAAGGCGAAACTAAAGAAGAAACCGGAGTTGAAGATGGTGACGAAGGCCAAATGAACGAATTGAAGGATGCTATCGCAACATTGACAGCTCAGCTCCAAACATTGACAGACCAGTTGAAAAAGACAAATGGTGAAGATGTTGGTGGTGAAGAAGCTCCTGCTGAAGGTGAAGGTGAAAGTGAAACCACTGAAGAAACAGCCGAACCAGAAGAAGGAACGGAAGAAACCACTGAAGAAGGTGGTGAAGAAGGTGGTGAAGAAACATCCGAAGAAGGTGGAGAGGAAACATCAGAAGAAACTTCCGAAGAAGCTCCCGCAGATGAAACAAAGAGTGAAGCTTATAACAAGTATTGTAAGAAGGGTGGAATACTCGCTGAAAATAGTGGTTATTTGATTTCCTATCTAAATGAAGGTCGCTATGACAAACTTGAAGATAAGATAATGGCTGTAGTCAATGCTAAAATTAGACAACGCATTGATGCTGCCAAAACTAAATTAAAGACCGAAGCATTCAATAAGAAATTCGGAAAGTAATTTACTCAAAATTTCTATTATGGCGAAAGTGCTCCAAAAGAGCACTTTTTGCTATTATACATAAATTATGAATAAAATGAGGAATTATGGACTATAAAAGCTTTGATACATTGAACGATACCTTCAATATAGATAACGATATAGAAGATATGGACGAACAGGAAGAAAAGGTTGTTCCTAAAAAATCAGCCAAAACTCAAAAGTATTCGCTTGAAGATTTGGAATATATGAAAACAGAACTTCAAGACAGAATAGAATCTAATAGAATAGTTTGTGAAGAATTAAAGAATTGTTGTAAGGTCGGTGCTCCACCTAGAATGTTTGAAGTCTATGCGAAATTGTCTATGACTATATCAGAAGACATTATGCACTTGGCAGACTTGAACAGACAAATTACTGACTATCAGATTGTTGAATCTAAAGAAGATATGAGAAGACAAGAAATTGAACTTAAACAGCAAAATGCTTTGAAACGAATTGAAGCTGGTGCTAGGGGTAGTGTTCCACAAAATGTAACACAAATTAACAACAATACATATAATATGACTTCCAAAGACCTGTTAGACAAGGTTATTGACGAAATGGGCGAGAATGGTGATGTCATAACAGATATTAAGGATTTACCTAAGTTTAATTTTGAATAGTGATATGAAATTTTCGGTTTATTATAGAATACAACAAAGAGATAGTTATTTTAGAAGGTTCTTTAGCCAGATTTCTAAAAAGTTCTCTCCTGAACTAATGGAAGAGGCTCAAAGCAAGTATGAAGATTTATTAGAACTAATCGTCAAGTATTTAATTGACGAGGATGCTCATAGTATGACAGTTCTATTAACTAAACCGAATGCTAAAGTAGCAAGAATGTTTTTTGACTACTTAACTATATCCAACATTAAAAACAAAAAGAAATGCGATATAGTTAATCGTATTAAAGAAGTATATACAAAGGAGAACACGATGATTGATTTCAAAGCATTTCTAGCCGAAAAACTAGAAAAGATTGATATGTCTTCGGATTTGGAACAAGATAAAATTAAATTGACTGAAGCCGACGATGACCCATTTGCTGACGATGCTGGCGGAGACGATGCCGGTGGTGATGATGATTTCGGTGGAGATGACGCTGGTGGAGACCCATTCGGTGATGACGCAGGTGGTGGAGATTCCGATAGTGGTGATTCCGATGGTGGTGACAGCGAAGGTGGCACCGGTGAAGGTGACGAAGATAATAATGGCGAATTGAACCTTGACGATTGGGAAGATGACCCTGACTTCACAAAGGGTGCTGCAAATCCTGATGACGTTACATTGAGTGATACCCCAAGTGGTGAATGTATCTACGACGTTGAAGGTGCTATGCAGTCTCTCGCTTCTGTTATCCAGAGTTTGAGTGATTCCGACCTTGCTGAAATTGAAATGGTTAAGAAAGCAGTAGAACTTATTTTCAATGGTAAGATTTTGAAACCTGAAGATGTTACATTCACTAACCCTGAAAATGCAAGTTTCTTGATTAAAAAGATTGCTGCTAATTTGGACGAAAAGACCAAGAATTATTTAATTCTCAAAATTAAACAACCTTTGATTAAACAGCGTGACCAGCAGAAACTTGATATAGCCGCATTGAAGAAAGACGTCAATGTTGCTAGAGATACATTACAGGACTTGGATAAATAAGTTCATATAAATAGAAAAAATTGAACTGATAACTAATAAATTACTATATTTTTATAATTAAATAATTTGAGGTGAATTTAATGTTAAATGCTAATATGAATGATGGTAAATCATTGGTGATACTTATTGTTGGTGACAGTTCGGGTTGTTCTCACATCCGACTTCGCCACAATGCCCTTTGGTATTGCGGTCACGAACATTTTGGTTTCACACCAGTGATTACTCCAATTCCTATTTTTGATCCGATGTATCTTGCTAGAACTAAGGCTATTGTTATTCAAAGACCTGTAACTCCTGTTCATTTGGAAATGGTTAGACGATACAAAGCTCTACAGCCAAAGTTTGGTTATAAACTTGTTTCGGAATTTGATGACCAGGTTTGGGAGATTGATGGTCAGGGTATTCCTGACTACAATACGGCTTCTCTACATTTTGATATAAAGGGAACAACTTCCGTTGCTGAACAGACTTTTCCTTTGTTTGACGAAATGGTTGTTTCAACAGAATTTTTGAAGCAGAAAATCATTGAACGATTCCAAATCCCAGAACAGAAGATACACGTCATTCGTAATGTGGTCCCTCGTTTCTTATGGAATTATCCACGAAAAGCAAATAAGACTGAAGACTTGGTAAAACCAAAGGTTTTGTATAGTGGTTCTCCTTGTCATTACAGAAATCCGGTTCCAGCAAGAAAACCAAGTCCACAAGAGCCAAATGGATTTCCTGGCATTACTCCTTTGAAAGGTGATATGAATAATGCTTGGTGCGACTGGGTGATTAAAAATGTCAATGAGAACAAAATAGATTTTATTTGTATGGGTGCTTTGCCTTGGTTCTGGGAACCAATTAAAGATAAAATCCGCTTCGTTCAGTGGGTTGATTCACAAAGTTATCCACGATTGGTAATGAGTTTGGGCGCCGATTTCCAGATTGCTCCGCTTGTTTCTAATGTGTTCAACAAATGTAAATCAGCATTGCGACACACAGAAAGTTGTGCTGCGGGAACTATTCTTTTGGGAACAGTCTTCAGTGATGACAAATGGTCTCCTTACGAAGAAATTAACCCAAAATGTAAGGTTCTTGATACTGCCACAGTTGAAGATATAGATAACATATTCTTTAATTTGTGTAAGAAAGAAAACTACAACGAAGTATTAAACTGGCAATACAATTTTATAAATGAAAATGGTTATTGGATGGAAAGTAACAAACACGCACAAGAATGGCTGTGTATGATAGATAATGGAAATAACAATTTCATTTAATGGAAAAGCGGGAGTGAAAACACTCCCGCTTTATTACGAGGTAACAACAAAATTTTACTTTTCAATGTTAAGAACCATACCGTGACACAAAATATAATCGTTCCATTCCCTGGCCTGGTAATACTCAGTATTTTCATTGGAACCGTAAATGACGTGGCAGGCCGGGTGGATGTAATCTTCTCGGTTGATAGAGAAACGAGAAAAAATAAAGTTTCTCATTTCTTCAGTAATCTTTTCCATTTCGTCAAAGAAGAAAGTGGTCGGTTCCATTTCTTTTGCGTGTTCAACAAGCAGGAGATGAACATCGTACATATCCGACTGAGCCATATTTATATAAACGAACTTCTGCTTCCAAATGTCTGCCGCGATTTTCTTTGTTTCTTCAACAATGCCAGTACCGGGCTGGTTAATCTTGAAAATGTAACCCATGTGGATGAGCGGGGAGTACTTCATAATGGTGGCGAGTTGATTAACTTTCATTTGGAACCTCTTTGTTTCTTGTTTACATAGTAAATGTAGTAAAATGATACGCAGTTGTCAATAGAAATTATGTAAAAATTTTGTTTACAAATAGTGAGCCTTGATTTCTTTGAGAATTTCGGCCGCATTATTTAATTCAATAATTCCAATCTTACCTTCATTTATACGATGTAAAATGTTAAGGGCGACTTCATTAACACTAATGTCCCGTTCATACGCAACATCAATTAAACCGGCATAATCTTCATATACAATTTTGTCTAATTCTGCCTGTGTACCAGTCCAATAACTTTTCTTCATTTGGTCTTGAATTTCAAAAATGTAATCTCTTAACATTTGTTACCTCTTTTATTGTTTGAATATAATATAGATAATTTTGCGCAGTTTGTCAATGGATTTTATGTAAAAATTTGTAAAATAAAATTTACATAAATATAGTATGAAATTATCCGAAGCTACACAATTTTTGCGTTCTAAAGGCTATTTAGTGGAAAAACAGAAACACGTTTTGAACCAAGCCGCCAAGAGCAAAGATGACGAATTTTACACATATATGAAGGACATTGTAAAAGAACTTAAACATTACAATTTCGGTGGAAAAATCGTTTATTGCTGCTGCGACAACCCTGAATGGTCTAATTTCTATAAGTATTTTGAAGAAAATTTTGAAACTCTCGGTTTGAAAGGTTTGATTTCTTCACACTATGAAACCAGCGGAGAAACATACTGGACTGAATACTATGGAGATAAACGAATTGACCATCCGTTAAAAGGTAATGGTGACTGTACAAGTCCTGAATGTCAAGCATTGGCAAAGAAAGCAGATGTGATTGTAACAAATCCACCTTTTAGTTTGTTCAATAAAATTGTTGAAACATATAAGAGTAAACCTTTTATTATGTTGTGCACACCGATTAAAATGTCTAAACCAACTTGCTTGAATTTGTATATGAACCACAGATTGAGATATGGTTATACAACAGTTGGTAATTTTTATAGACCTGAAGGTGCTAAGGATAAACACGTCTATTGTGCTTGGTACACAAATCTTCCAGTAAATAAATCATATAAACCTTTGAATTTGGTTGAATATGACGAGGAAAAATTCCCTAAATTTGATAACGCAGATATCATTTATGTAAAGACACAGAGAGCAATACCTGATACAGACGAAGTACTTGGTGTACCAGTAAGTATTTTACAAAATGTGGACCCGGATAACTTGCCGTTTGAAATTTTAGGTGTAGATGGAAAACTTAAACTAAATGGTGAAACCGTGTTTGACAGACTGATTATTAAATTAAAATAAGTTTTGTTGCCTCCACGAAATAAAAATTCGGACACGTTTCAAAGCAACAAAAATGGCTCCCTTCTCGGGAGCCATTCTTTTATTCGTAATAAATATAGTATGAATTTTGATGATTATTTAAACGAAGCTCTCAAGGTCAAATATGTTGTTCGTAAGAACAAGAAGATTAAGAAATGGAAGACCAACCGTAAAGGTTATCGTGTTGAATACGATGCCAATGGCAAACCCAGAGAAGTTCGTATAACTGCTAAAGAAAAAAGAAATCGTAGACTTGGTCAGAGAAAAGGTAAAATCAAGCGTAATGCTAAAATGAACTTGATTAAACTCAAACAGAAAAAGTCATTTATCGCCCGTCAAAATATGGGTATGGCATATAACAAAAAGAACCCAGATATAAACTATAACAGAAAACCTTATGAACCAGTCAAAAAAGATTTTAACAAAGTAAAAGATAAATTTTTAGCACCACAGTTCAATGAAAATTTCCAAGAATATATAAATGAACAATTATTGTGTGAATGGCCTGAAGGGGTAATTTGGTCTGATTCCACAAAAGGCATTGAAGTTGCTTGGGACTGGTGTAGTGAAGCAACACCTGAAGATGGTGAATGGCTCGGTCAATTAGTTATGTTGTTTAGATATGGTGCCTTGAGAACTTTAAGACAAGACAGAAATAACTTGGGGAATGACGATGGTTTCATTACTCAGCCATATCTTTATTTTGATAAGCCACAACTTGAAGATATAGCAGATAACTTAATGGTTGATAGTTGGTTCTTGTCAATGGCTAATCACGATTTGAAGCTAATCAAAGACGAAAAATTGAAAAAAGATTTGGAAACTTATGTGCCTGAAAGACTATGGAACAAAATTGTTAATTATAAATAGTGATATAATTTGAGGTTATAATATGAATTTAGGTTTTTGGAATCCATTCAGTGATAGATTTTTACAACCAGAGCCAGAACACCAGATGGTTCGTTCTGCTGAAGCAGCATTAAATTCTTATGGTAGAAGTGAAGATGCTGTTGACTGGAAAAGATTGACTCACGGTTATTTAAATGGATATGTAGAAGGCTCTGATGTATATGATGCATCGGGCATTATGTTTGAACAAGTCTTCGCAAACAAAAGACAGAGAATTAGTACATATCGTAATTTGGCATTATATCCTTTCGTCCGTAAGTGTTTGACTATGATGGCTGACGAAGCCGTTTGTGAAAATGCTTTGGGCGAAGTTGCTGTATTTGATATAGATAGAGCTTTCAAATCAAAATTTACAGAAACTGAGTTAATGACTTTGCGTGATGAATTCAATTATGTTATTAACGAAGTTTTCGGAAAAGACCAGTTGTGGTATTACTACTATAAATGGTTGGTTGATGCCGAATTGTTCTTTGAAATTTGTTTGAACACAAAAGGTGATAAAGTTGCTGGCATTAAATGTTTGCCACCATACTGCACAATGTGTGTTTATGACGATGGTATTCTTCAGGGTTTCATTGAAGATATAAAATTGTTGAATCCTGATTTAGACTCAGAACCAAAATCATTTACTACAAACCAAGTTGCTTATATTAACTATGGGTTCTGGGGTAACAATAAGAACGATATACGCGGTCACTTGGAACCAGCCATTAGACCAATTAACCAACTTCGTGCTATTGAAGATGCTTTGACTGTTTACAGAATTACACGTGCTCCTGAAAAGAGAATTTTCAAGATTTACACAGGTAAACTTCCTACATCTAAGGTTCCTGAGTATATGCAGGAAATTCGCTCCAAGTATCGTAAGCAGTTGACTATTGACCCTGTTACTGGTATGATTCAATCCAATAACAATGTTCAGGCTTTCGTAGAAGATTTCTGGCTCTCTATTGACTCCGATGGTCAGGGTTCTACAGTAGAAAGTTTCAAGGGTTCAACCGAATTTAGCGGACAGTTGGATGACGTTAAAATGTTCCGTGAACAAGTTGCTGATGCTCTTCAGGTTCCTTCTAGTAGATGGCAATCTGGTGAAGGTGGTGGAACTCCTTATACCCAGGGTGTTGAAAGCCTTACATTGGAAGAAGCATCTTTCCAAAAATTGAATAAGAGACTTCGTAGAAAGTTCTGCGACATCATTTATCAGGTATTCCTCGTTCATTTGCAGGTTCGTGGATATGATAGTAAGTATCTTGACAAAACCATTTATCACATTGACTTGATTCCAGCTACTGACTTTGAACTAATGCGTTCATTGTCTATGTGTGAAAAGAGAAGTGGTGTTGTTGGTTCTCTATCTCAATTCCTTCCTACATTGGATAACGTCAAACCTGGTTCCGAAAACCTTGGTCCTTTGTTCTCTCGTCAATTCTTTATGGAAGATATACTTGGTTTAACTTCCGAACAGAGAATTAGAAACGATAGACTTATCGCTGAAGAATCTGCCGAAATTCTTGCTAAAGCTGATGCAGCTAAGGAAGAAGGTGGCGATGAAAATGACGAAGAAGGAGACGATTTAGGTTTCTAACAAGTTTCACTCCCAGCCGAAAACACTCCGAACACGTTTCACCCGGTGGCTCTGTATAGAGCCACCATTTTTTATAAATATACTATAATGGGAGAAAATAAAATGGAAATAGAAATTGTTAAAGAAGCTCCACAAGATTTTTTGACCTTTTTGGCTAGTTCACAAACAAATGAAGTAGAAAAACTCTACACCTTTGCTATGGACAGTTTGGTCTTTGCAGACAAAATTCACACTTATCACTGGTCTTGTCAATCCGGTTTCCAGCATACACAATTTGAAAATTTGTATGACTGTATTCGTGATTTTGCCGACAAGCTAGTTGAAACAGTCCTTTCTATGGGTGTGCCATTCAAATTAAATTCTAAAACTTACAATATGAATGACGAAATCTTTGATTTGGGAAATGCTCTTGTAAAAATTGAAGCATATCGTGATGAACTAGAAAATCTTAAAAGAGCATATAGTACAAAAATTAGTCTTGAAAACATCTTCGGTGATACCATTGAAGAAATAGACAAGATTATTGGTCTTATCAAGAACTTTAAGTAAGGAGTTTATATGAAATTAGATGATTACATTGTTCAAGAATTCCGTAAGGTAAAACCTGTTATCAACGAAAATATGGCAGAAGCAGGTGATACAGACGGATTTGAAGGTTCTCAATGGATGGGACCTCACCACCACAAGTATGTAATTTGGGATAATCAAACTGGTTATGGATATACTGGTGATGTGTTGTTGGATAACCCAGACCATAAAGAAGGTTTGGCTCCTTGTTGCGACCATATCCACTTGATTATGAATTGGGAAGTTATTCCACTTGGTGATATGCACTCACACAAACTAATGAAACCAGAACAGGTCGCCGTAGATACTGATATTGGTAGTGTACCTAGAGAAGCTTTCTTGAAAACATTACCTCCACAGCACGGTGGACAATAATTGGAAAGTCATAAATACATTAGAGAAGTTTAGGAGAAATTAAATATGTCAATGTCTAACAATATGTCTGTATTTACAACTTCCATTAAGAATTTGCCAGACCTTGCAAAGAATTATCTTTACCAGATTATCTTTGAATATGAAAGTGGTTCTGTATTGTCAAATGTTATTGGAACAGACGATTTTATGCTTCGTGCTAAAACCGCATCTATGCCACAGAAAGATTTTGGTGAACTCATCACCGAATATATGGGAACAAAATTAGTCTATCCTGGTAAGTCTACTATGGATGGTACATTTGATGTCGCATTTGACGAGTTCCAGGATATGTACATTTCTAAGGCATTACATCGCTGGCAGAACTTACTATTCAATGGTGGTTTCCAAAATGATATAGATGTCGGTGGTATTACAGGTGGTGCTAGTTCTAACTATCTTAAAGACTACTGTGCTACAGCTAGAGTAGTTCTTTATGATTCTGCTTTGAAACAAAAACTTCCTGTTGAATTCAAATTCTACTACGTATGGCCGAAGACAGTTCAATCTACTGCTTTGGGTATGGAAAGTGCAGAAAAGGTTCAAAGAACTTGTACATTCCGTTATAGTACATTTGAAATGGTTGCTACAGGCGAATAATTACATACAAATTCAAATATAAATAAAGGGACTACTTGTTAGTCCCTTTTTAAAATAAAAGCAACAAAAAAATGCTAAAAAATTTTCATAAATACATAGTGTATAACACAAAAATGTTCACAGTAAATTGGAGGAAAATCTAATGGATAAAATTCTTGAAAAACTTGCTGGTGTTTTAACTGCTGAAGATTTGCAGGAAATTAAAGAATCCTTTGAATCTGCAGTAGAAGAAAGACTTCAGGCAAAATTAGAAGAAGAAAAACAAGCCATTGCCAAGAAAGCTGATGAATTTTGTAATCAAAAAATCAAAGAAGAGGTTGAAAAGAAAACCGTCGAATTGGAAAATCTCGCCAACCAGTATTGTGAAGAACGCTGTGCCAAAATCACTGAAAAGGCTCAGGAAAAGCTTGATACCCAATGTAAGAAATTGGAAGAAGCTGCTGAACAATACATCTATGAATACTTTGATGAAAAATTCACAGAAAAATATGGTAAGGAACTTGAAGCACTTGAAGAAAAAGTTATTACTGGTTTAGACAAGTACCTTGAATATAACATCTCCGAAAAGATTAGTGAAAAGCTTATTAACAAGACCGCTATGACAGAAACATACGCTCCTATCATTGAAGGCATTCAACACCTTTTTGAAGAACAGTATGTTCCTATGGATTTGACTGGTTCCAAGAAATTGCGTGAAGCTAAAGCTGAAAATGCTGAATTGGAAAAGTCATTGAAAAAGCAGCTTGCTGAAAATATGCGTTTGATTGATCTTGTAGAAGATTCAACCAAGAAGGCTACTATCGCTGAAAAGACCTATGGATTGGATGCTACCCAAAAGGCCCGCGTTCAAAAGTTCTTTGAAAGCAAATCACTTTCCGAAACAAAGAAAGACATTGATGACTATGTTGAAATGATTACTGAACAATCTATCAATATGCGTAACAATCGTGCTAATTTGTTTGAAAAGAAGTCTCGCCCAGTATCCCGTGCTGCTAAAACAGAACAGGCTATTGAACGTGATGATTTAATAACTGAAAAATACAGAAAGCAGACTCCATCATCTAACCGTTTCCTAGACGAAGCCGCTAGATATATGGAAGAAGATTAACATACAAATTTTCAAATAAAAAAATTATAAATACAATATATAAACAAAACTCATTTATATAGGAGAATCAAAAATGAATACAATTAAAAACACATTGGTAGAAAACTTGGCTACTCAGGGTCAAGAAAAGCTATCAATCAATGGTATTAAAGATAAGTATATTCGTGAAAACATGAAGAAGCTTATGGAAAACCAAATCCGTCAGGATGTTGGCTCCGCTTTGAACGAAGACTTCACAATGGGTGTAGGTGCTCCACTTGGTGCTGACCAGGGTATCCCTCACGGTGGTGACAGTAAGGCTGTCTTTGCTCCAATTTCTTTGGCTCTTGTCCGCCGTGTATTCCCACAGTTGTTTGCTAACGTTCTAGTTGGTGTCCAGCCACTCTCTGGTCCAGTTGGTTTGGCATTCGCTCTTCGTTATGTTTATAAAGATGCAGCAAATCCTGAAAAATTGGTTGAAGCTGCTTGGAAGGCTGTTCCAGAATATTCTGGTTTCTCTGGCTCTACCGCTAACACAAGTGGTGAACCTGACGCAGGTACTGGTGTTGATACACAATCTGCTGAAGCTTGGAAGATTACTGGTCAGTATGGCGAAGTTCAGACCCACAACGACTTCTCAACAGGTTTGCGTGGTAAGATTCCTGAACTTGGTTTGATGTTCTCTCGTCAGTCCATCGTTGCCAAGACTCGTAAACTCGCTGCTTCTTTCTCTCTTGAATCTGCTGAAGATATTAAGAGAATGCAGGGTGTTGAAATGATGCAGGAAATGGTTAATGTTCTTCAGTACGAAATGACTGCTGAAATTGACCGTGAAACCATCGCTCGTTGTAAGTCTATCTGTAAGCCAATCGTTTGTACCGCCGGTAAGAAAGAAGCCGTAGACGATGGTTGGGTTGGTAGATGGTCTCAGGAAAGATATTCTCGTATCGTAGGTATCATTGTTAAGACTGCTAACGATATTGCAACTGCAACTCGTAGAGCTGCCGCAAATATCGCTGTAGTATCTCCAGATATGGCTTCTGTTCTTCAGCAAGCTGCTCCATTCTTCAATAAGGTTACCGGTGAAGTTAATGGCTCTACCGCTACACCTGAAATTGGTACATTGAATGGTTCTATCAAGGTCTACCGTGATAACTATGCTGTAAACGCTTTCACTGGTGTTGATAATGGTGAAGTATTGCTCGCCTATAAGGGTACCGGCGTATCCGACTGTGGTGTAGTATTCTGCCCATACGTCACTGGTGTTGTAAATCAGGCTATTGACCCTAACGACTTCTCACCTCGTGTTGGTGTTATGAGCCGTTATGCTTTCGCTAACAATATGTTGGGTGCTGATAACTATTACCGCTTGCTCAAGTTCGACACTGGTGCTATTTGGGCTAAAGCTGGTGAAGGTTTCACATTCTAATTTAAACTGGAACGGTATAACAATTTAAATTTAAGGAGAAATAATAATGAAGAATCCTACATCTAACGGTAATGATTTGTACCAAGTTGGTAACGATTACCCACAGGCCCCAATTTCTGCTTACTTTGTAGCATCATCTTATAAGGATGGTATCTACACTGAATTGGCATCTGCCGCAGCAGAATTCACAAAAGTTTCTGGTGTTGATGGCTTTGATAATTCCTTCTTCAATCTCAAGACCCCATCTGGATTGAATAAGAGAGTTCTCACTGTTCTCCCACAAGATACTTGGGACGACGTAACCTCTGCTGGTGTTGCCGGTGAAGTTAGTGCTGTATCCGGAGAAAAATACTTCTCTGACGATTACGCAACTGCTGAATTGGAAGCATTCCCAGAGTAATCAACTGGTAATAAATCTTTGATTTAGTAGACGGTCCCGTTTGGGACCGTCTATTTTTTGCGTATATAAATACTATAAATTAAAATTATATTGTGAGGTGAAAAATGCAATCAAGAAAAATTGAAGAAACTCAAATCCCACAAGGTGGTGATATGGCTCAAATCGCTATGGCGGTTGCAGCTCAACAACAAAAGAATATGATAACCTTGAACAAGGACTTGTTGCCATCTAAGGGTAAGTATTACTCAAATGATTTGTATGTTAAGAAGTTATCTACCATTGACATTAAGAATTTGTCTACATTGACTGCTGATACTATTGATGGTGTAATGAATAGTATTATTGCCCATTGTGTTCAGGGCATCAATGTAAACGATATACTTGTTGGTGACAAGTATTGGTTAGTTTTCTATTTGAGAAATCTAACTTATAATGATTATCCTTTCTATGTAAAGTATAATTGTAAAGAATGTGGCAAGACTGCTATGTGCAAGACACAAATGAAGGATATAATTGTCAATTACATTCAGGACAATTTTGAACCGACCTACACAATGGATAATGGTGATACAATAGAAATCGGGTTCCCAACAATAGGTAACGAAATTTCCAAAAATCAAATTATGCGTGAACCTGAAAAGTATACTGTAGATGGTGAAATTGATGAGCAGATACTCAATATAGCTTGCTACATTAAGTCAATTAACGGAAGTAAGATTTCCATTATGAAGGCTTATAATTACATTTGTGAGCTTGATGCGTTATCTTTTACAAATTTCGGAAATTATATGGCTGATATAGATTTTGGTGTTAAACCTTATTTTGAAATTACTTGTGACTGTACAAATAAGGTAATCGTTCCATTGTCATTATCACCAGAATACTTTATGCCAAAGATTACAAATACAGCAAATAAATAATATATGAACAAGAATTATACCCGTATTACATACCAGCAGATGCTGGAAGATTTTACCGCTCGCTTGAAGAATGACCCACGCTTCAAGAATATGTCATCAGCTAGCATTTATAACTTGTTTATGGAAATGCTAGTAGCAACTGCTGATATGACTAACTATTATATGGAACGAACTGCCGAAGAAGCATTTATTGACACTGCTAAATTGGATAGTAGTGTGATTAAACACGGCAAGAACCTTGGGTATAATCCTATTCGTAATACTCCTGCTGAAGCAGAAATTGCTGTGGTTTTGCGTGGGCCTTTGCCACAATCTCTTATGGCTACTAATATGGCTACCATTTACTTCCCACAGGAAGAAATGGAATTAACTTATAATGGTAAGAAATATATTTTGAATACTGACTATTCTTATACATTGACTAAACAAGATATAATAGATGGTCAGAGTTCAACTTGGTCTAAAACATTGTATTTCTCTAAACCAGCTGATTCTGTAAACTATATTGAATTGTCTGGTGAAAAGTTATACAATGATGCGACCTTAATTCCAATTAAAGTTTTCCAGGGCGAAGTTAAAGTAGAAACAATTTATGGTGTAGCAAACACAAGTAAGTTGGGTAAATCTTATCAGTTCTATGATATAGATAACATTAAATTTAGTAACTGGTATGGACAGCGTGACCCTAATGGTTGGTATAAAGACCAATTCTTTAAGAAGAATTCCTGGTGTAAAGTTGGTATAGGTAAAACACAAGACGAAGCATTTACTGATGTTAACTTGTATGATATAGAAGATATGTCTATCTATCTTAATAGTGATGTCATTAGAGATAGAGAAGCAAATGAAAATGAATTACACAATGTTTGTTCAATTACTACAAACAGTGACAAGACTGTCCGTTTGAGATTTGGTGATGGTGTTGTTGTTTCTAATGGTTTAAACAAAGAAGACCAAAACATTTATGTTCAGTATATTGAATGTGATGGCGCCGACGCAAATAAGGTTGGTACAACCAATTCCGAACTAAAGGTCAATAATAAGATTTGGGCAACATTTGCTGGCTCTACTCCTATTGATATGAGTTCTAACATTAAACTCATTTTCAATAGTGATATAGCAAATGGTGTTGATTTTGAAGACCAACAGTCTATTAAGAATAATGCTCCTTTGTATTTCGCTAGTAACAACAAACTCGTTACAAAGCAAGATTTCATTTCTTACTTCAAAGGACTAAGTTCTCCTATTCGTGTTAAGAACGCAATAGCCTGGGGTCAGGACGAAATTGAAGACTTTGACCACGGTGGCGATACTACATATAAGTACATACAGAACTGTATCTGTTATTGTATTGCGGCTAGTTTGTATAATACAAAGTCTACAGTATATTCTCCAATAAATGTGCTTACAGATAGTACAACTAACCAATCTGGTGTGTTCTCTGTTTATGGAACTTCAAATAGTTATTTGAGTCATTTGACAGATTTCATTAAGTATCTTTGGAGTTATGATTCATTCCACGCAGTTCAATATATGAATAACCCATCTGAACAATGGATAAAGAACATTAAGACTATTCGTGATAATGCTTTGCCAAGAATGATTATGAATAGTAAAATGTATTCGTTCCCACCTATCGTTCAGTATTACGATGTTGTTGGTACTGTCAATGTAAATTCATTGTCTAAACTTCAAGAATACAAGCGTGATGTGGAAAATGAAATTTACAAATGGTTAGAGAATAATTGTAATTTCGGTACGAAGATTTACAAGTCCGACATTGTAAAGTTCTTCAACAGTCGCCCAGAAACTTCTTATGTAGATTTGGATATAAGAGTATCTGACATAATTAAGCAACAAGATGTTAAATACATTTACTCTGTTCAAACTACAAATGTGTTTGATTTGTTCTCATACAACATAAACAATGACCCTGGTAGAAAAGAATATACCAATGGTGCTAGAAACTTCAATGTTATCAAATTGCCAAAATCTGACAATGCTGGTTCCGCACTTAATGTTGATTCTTTGAAGGGTAAATCTGTTAGAATTGTCTTAAATTCTATTACTTACTCAAACGAAAATTATAGAGACGTTTTAGACACAATAGTTTATACAAATGATAAAGTATCTGAGACAGAAAATAATGTGTTTATCACATTTGATGGTGCTATACCTATTGATAGTAACATTCTACTTGGACCTAATTCTACATTGAAAATAATTGTATCTTATGATAACGATTTCTATTCTACTTCAGCATTCTCAATTTCACAAGCTGCTAGTTATGGTTTGACAAAAACCAAAACACAAGACTTACAGAATTTTGTTAAGAATTGGGTTGCTGGTTCAACTAGAGTAAATGAAGCTAATCGTGCTATTCCTTTACCATATTTCATTACAGCTATGGGTCAGTATACCCGTGACGAAACCTATATGCGTAAAGGTACATTACAAGATACTTACAAAACACAATTAACAGAAAAAGCATTTTGGATGTATCTAGTTCCACAAATTCTAATCAAGTACTATCCTGATGTAGATTTTGCTGACGAAGATATAAATGGTGAAAAGTGGACACAGATTGATAACTTAGTTCGTGATTTGTACACACAACTCAAACCAACATTCTGCGATAGTATTTTAGACGATAATAACAACATTGTCAATTTCAGTATGGATAATGAATTACCTGTTGTTAGATTGAAAATTACATATAAGTATGGTGTATAATGGCAACATATAGCATTACAGAAGATCCAAATAATAAATGGGTGAAACTCATTACTATCAATACAAAGAATGACATTGATATAAGTAATGACGTATTCAACATTACTGTTAAAGACCAATTAGAGTATTTCATTGGTTCGCATATTAAAGAAGGTTCTACATTTGAATTGGAAGAACTTTTCAAGAAGGATACGTTCCCAACTTTGGAAATCAGTAATAATGCTGTGAAATATGTTAAACAAAAATGTTTCACTTGTGCACCGTATAATACTGATATGGACTATGATAATAGACCTTATGTAATATGCGTTCAATTAGCTGATACATCAGATCCGAACATTTATTATATTACAAATGGTATAAGTTATTTTTCTCATACAAGTTATATTGGTAGAGCAAGATTATTTGACCCAAGTGAAGTAGATAGAATAATATATCAGTTACAACATACTACAAATTACAGAACAATTTATAAAGAAATTGCTCCAACATATATTCCTTGTTCTTATTGTAATGGAACTGGTATTATAAATGGCGGTCCAAGACATCCATCAGAGGGCTGTTCACACTGTGGTGGTAGTGGTCGTTCTGATATGGGAAATCTAATCGCAGGTACAGGTAAAGTAATTTGTCCCGACTGTGAGGGTGAAGGTTATGCTCATACTGAATGTACACACGAAGCAATGTATACTGAACAATACATTTCTAATGTTCTTGATTATTGTAACTCTGACGATGATTCACTTGTTAAAAATGGTATTCAGTTCTGGGTTGATGGTGTAAATAAACGAACCTTAATTATTCGTGTTGTTACAAAAGGCAAAAGTACAAAGAATGAACCAGGTTATTCTATTTGGGACCCTGCCCAGAATAAGTATGTTGATACAGGTTATGTAGGTTTCACTATTGCAAATTTCAATATAACTTTAAACAAGAATGAACGATTGGTATTTAATTGTTTCTTAATGCCAACTGTTAATATGGGCGACCCAGTACCATATTTTGAATATACAGTTCCTTCTGCTTGGTCTGAAGAACCACACGTTCTTTCTGGTAACATTCGTACAGATTATGACTGGAATGATGATTACAAAGGAATAGATAATTTGTATGTAAATAACTCAGACCCAAAGAAATCTAGTGCTTATCATTACAAACAAGATAGCGATGATGAATATAGGATTTATTGGCATACAGACTCACCAACAGAAATGGAATCTTACCCAACACCAATGTATTGTGTAAAATCTAGTGCTTATGTTACTGATTATTTGAAGACTGGTAGTGCAACAGATTTGTATGTGTCTTCAGGAGATGATATAGTATCTGCTTGTAGAGATTTTGATTTTAATTCTTCTTCTGTAAACTCATATCTAATAAATGAATACACTAAAAAGAAAATACCATTAGATTATTCATTTGATGAACTTGACCCTATAGATGATTATGTATTTTTGGAGTCAAATGGATATAATATACACGATAAACTATACTGTTACGAAATTACACAAAAGATTGTGGATTCATCTTGTAGTGGAATTATACGAGATAACCAGGTTAAGTTAGATTTAGAGATTTAATATGGAAGAAATAAAGAACGTAGATACAATAGGATTTGTAAACGAAACTGGACAAGATTTCGTTGAAGATATAAACAACAGCAATAACAACAAGTTTATTGTTCGTTTCAGTAATTTTCCAAATTTCACTGGTAAGAAATTGAATATGAACAACTTGAACCAGTATCTTGAAAGCGTTACTGTTCCAGATGTTTCTGTTCCAATTCTTCATTCTATCTACTTACACGAAGACCAAAAGCACCCAAATCCAATAGGTGCTAGAGATTTACAGACTATCACTATGACCTTCCAAGTAGACGAAGCAAGAAAGAACTGGTACGCATTTTATGCTTGGGCGATGTATATGCGTTATGGTTATCCTTGTGGTAAAAAGAGTTTGATTGGTGAAGAACTTTTGAGATTTGACTGTATTGACACGATTGAAGTTATAAATTTGTCTAACAACAATGAAGTCATTTCAAAATTGAAATTCGGGCATTGTATTTTGAGTAACATCAGTAGTGCCGAATTTACCTGCCAAGCATCCGAATTGAGTAAGTTCACAGTAACATTTGAAGTAGAAACATTAGATTTAGATTTGTTGACCGACGAGGAATAAATGAAACTCGTTTATAAGTGCCGTGAATGTGGACATCCATTTGTGACTGAGAAGGCGTTATCCGAACACCTTCGTAGTAGTCATCAGTTACAAATAAAAGAATACTACGATAAGTATGTAGCTGGTCCTACAGATGGAAAGTGTGAAGTATGTGGCGGGCCTACTACATTCATTTCTATGTCTAAAGGATATAAAAAGAAATGTGAAAATTGTAGAATGGCGAACACAAATAAAGCCAATGACCCTAACAATGAAACTTGTACAAAAGAATGTAAGATTTGTGGTTTCAGTATAGCTGGTTCTACAAAACAGATTATGATGCGTAGATTTTTCTACCATCTTAATACTCACAATATAAGTGTTAAGGACTACTACGACCGATACGATAAGAAACTTGGAGATGGTATTTGCCCTATTTGTGGGAAACCAACCCATTTTATTAGCATATCGGAAGGTTACAGAAAGTATTGTAGTCCTGCTTGTGTTTCTATTGCTGCTAACCAAGAGAAAGCACGATTAGATAAAGTAGAAAAAGAATTTCAGGAAGAACAAAAAGAAATCGTAAAGACCCGTGAAGAAGCTATGAAAGATTACATACAAGCTCTCAAAGCTGAAGCACACAAATACGATTGGGAAGGTGAACGAAACTCCTGGATGGGTGGCCCTAAAAACCAAAGTTATGGTAGTGGAAATAATTTATTGACTGACAATTCTGTATCATTCATTGACGGTCAAAGTTTTGATAGAGTAGATAACGGAATTGACGAAAGTGATAATCAGTCCTTCAATGATGTATTTTGGCTATAAATACTATGAGGTATAATAGATGGATAATGCTGCTGCAATAAACACAAACACAAAATTGATTTCTAAAATCGCAGACAACATCCGTATAACAATGGATTTAGTTAAAGATTTTAAGGATTCAGTATCAGTAAAGATGGATAAAACTGCTAATGCTTTATCCAACTTGGGCAAGTCATTATCTAAATCATTCTCATTAAATGCTCTCGGTAATAAGATTGGAGAAACATTCAATAAAGGATTTAAGAATTTTACTGCACCATTCAAAGCATTGGGTAGTAACATTTCGGCCGCTTTTAGTGGATTGAAAACAAAGATTGCTAATCTAAATCCAATAGCAGCCGTAAGAGAAAAATTACAAAGTATAACAAGGAAACCAGTTGCTGCCGTTAAAACATTGTTCGGAAGAAATGATGAACAATTAAAGCGTAAGTTCTTTAGCCTATGGTCTAACCCAAAGAAGGTCGCAAAGATTTGGAACAAAGAAGCCAATGTCAATAAGAATATGTCAACTGCCGCAGTTAAGAAGAAAGCTGATATAGCAGGTATTGGCGGAGCATTACTTGGTGTTGTTTCTAAATTCTTTACTATGGCAGATAAATTTATCACGAAAGCCTTAGTCAAAGGTGTAGCAGCATTACACTCTGCTATTGGTCCTTATGTATTCTTGATTATTGGTGCTATCGTTCTATTGACTTTGTTGTTCAAAGACGAAATTAAAAAGATAGTTCCTATTTTTGGTAGAGTATTGGGTATTGCAGCAGATATACTTGATATGATTAAAGGTCCTATAGGTACAATGCTGACGAACTTGATTAACATATTTTCTAATTTGTATGATGTCATCAATACTGTTATTGGTGGAATTTTAGGTGGTATTGCTAGAACTGTTGCTGGTATATTTACCTTCACAGAACATTTAATTGATACAGTCAATAAAACATTAGATATGGTGAGCGATGTTCTCATTACTTTGCTTACTCCAATTAGAGATGTTGTACTAGCATTACAACCTGTATTTGAAGGTATGGTTAATTTGTTGCGAGACTTTATTAAGAATCCTATTGGTACAGCCGTTGAAGTGGGTAAGAGTGTAGTCAGTGGTTTTAAGAGTCTTGTTGGTGGTTTCTTTGGTTCTGATACCAGAGACGAAGCAGAAGGCGAAAGCATTTTAGAGAATTTGTTTACATCAGTTAAAGATACTTTAATTGAAGTTAAAGACTATCTGCTCGGAGATACATTTAGAGAAAATCTAAAATCTACATTCAATTACTTATTGGATAAACTTTATTCTTCAAAAGTTTTTAAATTTATGGAAGAAGCTTTTGTAAGAGTATTCCAATTCTATGACGAAATGTTAGGTATTATTCGTGCAGTCAAAGAATTTGTTGGTAATGTTGTAGATAAAATTGGTAACATTTTCAATGGAGCAAGCAATATAGCAAAGACTATCTTTGGTGGTGTTGCTGATGTCGCTACAGGAATTAAGAACAAATTAGCTGGACTATTCTCTTCTGATACAAAGGAAGAAGCTAAACAGAGCAACCCATTCAATGAATTCATTAAGGGTTTTGAACAAATGCGTTTAGATACCATTCAATTATTGAGTGATATAAAAACTGCCGTTGTTAGCATTGAAAAGAACAAGATTGAAATTGGTAATAACTTAGCACAAAACAATGCTCAAGCATCTGATGGAAAGAAAACAAATAATCTACAAAACATTACAATGAACTATCAGGTAGATATAAACCAGGTTACCGAAAAGATAGATAGAACTAACGAAATTCTACAGGGCATTTTGACTAACACTGCTATTGCTGATAATGGTACACAGAAAGCCAGTGCTGTTTGGAGTATTTAATGAGTTTATTTGAAGTATATAAACAATCACACATACAAACAGCTAGAACTTCTTCCTATTTAGGTGTAGGAAATGGTTTCAGTATAAGTCTATTTCATAATGATTTTTATACTTATAATAGCAATTATTGGAGATTAACTTTAGATGGATTTACTGGTATTATGTTAGAAAATTTGTCATTGAATTTTCAAACTAACTGGGGTGATGCTGGTGGTGCAGTCCTTGGTAAAAAGATAGAGAGTTTCGTGAACAGTAAATTTATTAAATTTCTTGCTGGACAATCCGAAGCAGGTTTCCAGCCATTTATTTGTTCTGATGCTTGGACACAACAAAAAATGAGTGGTGACGCTCAACCAATTCAAGTCCAATTAAAATTCAGAGCATATAATAATAATAGAATGGATTGTACAAATTATAACGATGTAATTTTGTTCTTAACACATATATGTTCTCCAGTAAAATCTTCGTCTTCAGCAAACAATCCTGATGGCCGTGGACTTGGTGATGATATAGCAAGTACATTAAATAACACAATGGCAGGAACTTCAAATATAATTGGTACTGTTGTAGATGCGGGTAAAACATTCGTAGCTGGGTTTTCCGACAGAGATAACCCAAATGATAAACCAGGTGAAAAACAAGCAAGAAAAAATAAATTCGCATCAGCGGCAAAGAGTTTAGTAGAAACTGCAGATTCTACTTATAATCAAATTGTATCTACTACTGGTAATGGAAAGAACAATGGTAATTTTACTGTAAATTTTATTTTGGGCGATAAAATCAACAAAAGAGATTTATATGTAAATTCTAAAGACACAAATGGAAATACAGTTACAAGTCAATTAAATATAGACTGGATTGTAAAGAGTTTTTCATTCACACCAAGTAGACAATTCCAGATGGTAAAAGAACAGGGCATTAGTGTACCTAAGCCCTTATGGATAAATTTTGATGTATCTTTGGAAACTAGATTGTCATTGTCTAACAGATATATTTACAATATATTAGTTCCACAAGCAATTAAGATTAACGAGACTGTTCTAAGTCCGTAATCGTTTCTTCATAATCTAATTTATATGCGTTTGGTTTTGTAGTATTTCTTAAATACTTCATCCAAATAGGTGCACTTGCTATCTGGTCCATTTGACAATTTATCTTAAATTCAACCCAAATAGGTTTTCCTGTATTTGGGTTTATTTCTTTAGAATAAGTTATACCCCAATTAGAAATATAAACTACCAAAGGCTTTCTAAAGATACCTGGTAAGATTTTCAAATACCACAATTTAGCACCATAGTAATTTTTCAAGTTATTGTTTGACGAAACTCTCCATTCACCATTTCTGCTTTCAATAGCACCGGCGGCTGTATTAACAACATTTGTCGCTACATCTGCCATTGTATCAAGAAAGTCTTTATCTTTATCATTCATTGAAGTATTAAATGTTTTCTTTGCCGCGTCTACGATTTGGTCTGCTAAATCTACACATCCATAAACACCATTCAAAGCATTGTTTGCCATAGCATTTATTGACACCTTAGCATCCACACTTGGCATAGCATACAATGATAATGCTTTTAACCAAGTTTGATATGTTGTCAATGATTTAGAACCAATGTTTTCATTTGTATATAATTTGAATGACAAATCAAAAGAAGGTCTACTTGTTGTTTTATATGTTCGGTCAGTACCTTCATCCAAATTCATCCAAGAACGGTCGTGTCCACCTAATGTTGTAACCATTTCCATTATTGGAGAACACATAAACCCTTTAACAGTGTCAGAAATTGATGCTGCAGGACCTTTATCCCATTCTGTTGTTAAACCAAATGAAGGAATGTCTTTCAATACACCTGCTAATGTTAATGTTCCCTCAGGGTTGCCTTTACCTTTAAATATGTTATCATAAGTAATTAGTTCAAAATAATTGTTTCCATATTCTTCATATAAACTATTTTCTGTACTAGCATTTGCTACATTTATTATATTTGGTGCTGTAGTATCTGGTTCAAGTTTTTCGGGTAATTGAACATTGGTATTAGCACCACCCATATATGCTGGGTCAACTTCATTATAAGTATCACCCATTACGGCAACAACTTTAGCTTCACCTCTACGCCAAGCTTCTACGGAATTTCGCTCATTTTTAGCTTTGATGTCAGCATTAGTTTTCATTATTTGGTTTTGACGATACATAGCATACTGCTTAATAGCAGATTCGTTTGCAGTGCCGTCCAAAATTTTATAGTCCAAATCTTCTTTTCCAAACATAGATTCGTCTGCAATCATACGCATTCTCTGCTTGTCATTAGAAGCGTTCATATATGCTGAACTTTTCTTTTCGTACTTTTTATTGACGTACTCTCTGGCTAATTTTCTTTCTTCATCTGTTACCATAATGTATTTATTAGTATAAATATATTACAATGCGTGGACTTTCTATAAATAAGTTTTGGAATATGCGACCTAAATTGCCATTTAGATTTGTGGCAAAGTTCTTTACTGGACTTCCTGGAGTTGATGACGATAAATTATCATATTGCGTTACTAATGTAAGTGTTCCAAAAATGGAAGGACAAGCAAGTGAAGGCTCAATGTATTTGGGTAATACAATTTTCACTATCCCTGTTTGGAATATAGCTTCACGAAAACTTGATATATCCTTTGAAGAAACCGATACTATGGAAATTACACAATTTGTGGATAAACTCAATTCCGAATCTTATGGAAAGGTGCCTTGGAGAATTACTGTTGTCATTACAGAATTTGAAGAACATAATCGTTATGACAAATCTAAATCCACAGCATACATTTGTCATTTAGTTTCGTATGACGAACCACAATTTAAGAGAGATGGTGCTGCCGGTCAAGTCACAATGAGTACTTCATTTATTGTGGATAGTATTGTAGAAGATTGGTCTGAATCAATGGGAACGATTACTGGACAAAGAAATGTAAAACAAACATCAGATTTCAATCCAAATCTTGATACTATGGAACAGAATGTACAGAATACCGAATTTACTTATGGTAATGTAAATTTCGGTGTAGATTACAGTATTATTCCTAACTCTAATAACAAACTAACACAATTCACCAGTGACAACAAAAATAGAGAAGCCAATTATGATGCGTTACTGGACAGAATGCGTACTGCCGGTATTAACACAAATGACACTACACAGGTTGTTAAATACTTACAAAAAGAAGGTTATATCACAGATTCATATCAAAAGGGCATCAATGGTTTGTGTGCTACTTCTACATATCTTGTAGCTGCTATTACTACTGGGCAAAAAGATTTAGGTGCTGTTGCTGGTAATGGTGAAAACCAAGATTTGAGTAGATATGGTTATAAGAAGGTTCAAGGTCTATCTGGTAATGGTTCTGCCGATTTGAATAAGATGGTTAAGAATGGTGATTTGAAAGTTGGTGATGTCATTAACATTACTTATGCTGATGGTTCAAAATACGGACACGCAGTTACTGTTATTCAAAATCCAGATGGTTCTATTGGTTTCGCATCTGATTTCAAACAAAAGAATGCAAGTGGACAAGCTAATGAAGCTAGAGTTGGTTCATTCTATGTTCAAAGAAGGGGATAACTTATGGCATTAGGACAATTTGTAAACATAACAGATTTTTGGCATAAGAAGTCAATCAAACTATCTGATGCTTTTGAAGTTCTTATCACATTGAACAATAAAGAAGAGCCTCTGGTTAATTGTACAGGATTTACTATTCCTAAACTTGAATACGAAGAAGAAACTATTGAATATGGTAATGTCGCACAAGTTTTCGTTACTCCAAAATACGATTCTTGTAAAGAATTGACTTTGGATTTCTACGAATATATGGACGATAAAAACAATAATTATTCTTGTACACTAAAGAAAGTATTTGATTATATGGGTTATAAATTAAACCAAAAATTCAGTAATGGTTTAATGACAAACTATGGTGTTTATAATATAGACAAAGTAATACCTATCATTCAAATTAAAGTTTTGAATAACAATTTATGGAGATACAAGTTCTTATATCATTTTGAGAATTTGAAAATTGTAAATTATACAGTATATAATTTGGACTATCAAAATGAAAGTCCTTGTAAAGTCACAGTAACATTGTCATTTGAAACATATTATAGACAAACTATTGACGAAGCAGTTGATTATGGTGAAGTACTAGAAAAACCAAAACCTGCACCACAAGACCCAATTTATGACCCAAACGGAAAAGTTAATGCTGATACTATCTTTGTGGAAGGCGACCCTAAAGCACACAAAGAAGATATAGAAAATGATTGGAAACAAAGCACAAACCAGTCCGATTTGGATATGATTAAGGAAGAACAACTCTATGACCCAGCATATAGCGAACTAATGGGATTGGATTTGGATAGTGATGAAGTTGAACCAGAACTACAAACAGAAATGTGGAAACAGTCCGCAAATGAAAGTGATTTGGATATGATACGAAATCCTGAACTTGCTGAATTAGAAGATTTGGATTTGGATGATTCGTCACCTATAAGTAACCCACCTGTTCAAGAAACACAAGTTGCTAGTAACGAACATATCGGTCAACAAACAGGTGGAAACAAAGGACCACAAGGACCAACTTCAAATCCTAACCCAACTAAAATAGAGAATGTTAAGGTCAATGAGAATAAAGAACCTGAACCTGAGATAGCATCTAAACCACAACAAAAGAAAGAAGAAAAATCAGAGTTTAGTAAGTCCGAAATCAAAGAAATGGCACAAAGAGCCGCCGACTTTGATAAAAAAGCAGGTGTAAAGAAAGGCAAGACAGGAACATATTATACGGCAGGTCTAAATGCTATGGGCTTAAATGCTAGTGATAGAAACGATTTTGAAACAGCATACAAGGCAAGTATGTAATAAATAGTTAGAGGTATAAAATGTCTATTCATTCAATTTGGGATAATGATTTTTACGATAAAGCCCCAGTTCCATTGTGGTCTTTTGAAATGGACTTTACCCAGCTATTTGTACACCAAGACACAGATGATTATGCTCGTACATTAGCAAAAGCCGTAGTTTCGTGTACTTGGCCTGAAAGAAACATTAACACAATTCCAGTTTATTTTGCTGGTGTTGAAGGTAAACTCCCAGGACGTGCTCAAAACTCTGGTGAATTGGAAATTAAGTTCAATGAAAATACTACATTCAAAGTAACAAAAATTTTGGAAGAACTTTTCCATGCTGAGTCAGTATGTGATGCTTATTATGAAGGTAAGGGTGGTTATTCATTCAATAAGAATTTCATAAAGGTTGATGATAAAGGTCATCGAACAATTAGAATGATTATCATTAACCCAGATACAATATATTATTTAAATCCCAGAGAAGATAGAATACAAAAGAAACATCCTGTAATTATTGAATTTCATAACTGTTTTGTTACTAAAATTGGTTCTACTGAAATGTCTTATGATAATGATAACGAAGTAATTACGAAGTCCGCAACATTTTCTTATGACTATTTCAAAGTATTGGGTAATGGTGAATCACAAATAAATGATACTTGCGCAGGAGATATTTAATGGCATTATTAGAATTACATAAAGAAATGTTACAGAAACCACCTTCTGCTCCTTTAAATAACTATATCTTCAGAGTGAATTTTCACTTGGACTCAATTTATAAGGACAAGAGTTTAGGTTATTCATTAAATAATGATACTGATAGAAGTATGATTGCTATTAAAGCTGATTTGCCATCATTTGAAACTTCTATTATTCAAAAGCATTTTCTAGGTAGTGAAAAATCTTTTCCAGTACTTAGAAAACACGGTGGCGATACAACAATAGAATTTTATACTCATACAGACCCACACGAAAACAATTTTGTTGTTTACAATTTCTTCAAACAATTTAAAAATGCGACCCCTTCAAATTCAAATTATATTCATAAAGAATTTACTATGATTTTTAACCGAATAGAAATTGTTGTTGGTGATAGAGCAGGTGGAAACGAAACATATAGGTATCATTTGAGAAACTGTATTGTTACAAAAATAGATACAGGTAGTTTGACTTACGAAGGACAAGAAGCTTTAAAATATACAATGACAGTACACTATGATGATTGGACTATTGCTGAACAAGATGTTGTAGAAAACGAACAAGAAGGTAAAGGAACTAGATAATGGGAATAGGTGATATACTTTGTGAATACATTTATGGTAGTTTTCTATTAGTGAAAGCTGCGTTGGAAGTAGCACAGAAAACTTCTAAAGCATTGTTGAAAGCTGCCGACACACTATGGAACACACTAATGTCCATCGTTAGATATGTCATTGACGTTGGTATTGAAACTATCCTAAATGCTATCCGAGTGTTCCAAAAATGGCTGGTGGACAAGCTGCTGAATTTTGATTTTGATGCGATATGTCAAGGTCTTTTCAAATGTACAGAGTTCCTTGAACAAGTTTTAGACCCAAATTCTCTATTGTGTAGAACAGTAAGAAAATATACGAACTACAACCCAGGCCCGCAGGAAGAATTATATAAGGTTGTTGGAGACTTTAGAGAATTTAAGAACCAGGTCTGTTCATTTGGTTTTACATATAATTTTGGTTTGAGTGCTGTTAAAGAAATGCTCAACCAGTATTATGCTATGTGTACTGAATTTCTTGATATGTTGGAACGAAACAAAGAACGTGTAAGAAGATTCCTTCAAAAGTATCTTGACACACTTATTGACATCGGCGTATTTGATATGCTTGATAGATTGAAGAAGTTCTTTGATTGTGTACTTATTGACACCGAAATTTGTTCTAACATTAGAACTGCTAATTCTTTCTACAATACTTGTTTAAGAAAGATGTGTATTGAAGAAACAGGTGACGGTTATAGACTTGATTCCACAATGTCTGCCGAATATATGAATACATTTGATAGCCGTATTAACAACTTGAATAACTCAAAACGAGAATTGAAGAAACTCATTGACAGTATGCTCACACCTTCACAGGTCAATGCTGCTAATAATGCTTTCAATATAGCAGCTAACATTTTCCCAGGTGGTGCTTCTTGGAAGGACATCAAGAATGGTGATTTTTGGAAGAAGAATAAATGTTACCAATACTTCAAAATGGAACGCAGAAGATTTATTGCAGCATTCAAGAATGACAAACAAGGTCAATTTGATACAGTTGGCACAGATGCTATTCTCGGTGGAATGTCAATAAACGATGACCAGGGTTATGTTGAAATAACAATGAACACTGACAATGGAATTGAAACATATAGATATGATAGCAATAATATGTTAGATGGAATGTCCTTGATACCAGCTAACGAAGAATACTCTATCAAACAAACTAATGACAAATTACAGCCATCACTAGCATTGGTGGATGAAAATGGTGACGTCATATCTGCTATGAGAGGCGCCATAGAAATTTCTGTAAACGGAAACCAAGATTTGAAAGATAAGGTTATGAAGGTCAGTGGCATTAAGGGTTATACAAGTGAACGTGAATTGATGACAGGTGGTGTTTAATGAACATATACGAACAACAAAGAGATATATTATTTGAAGCATGTAAAAAGGTGGCAACTGCCCCAAATTGCCCAAAATGGATAGCAGATATTCTCCGTACTGAGGTTATGAGAGCCAAACAGATTAAGGAAGATTTCCCATCGCTCAGTACTGACCAGGAAACGCCACAGGAAGACGTTCCTTTGGAGGTAGGTAATGTGGTAGTCATAAACAATAACGGGCAATCCTGCGTGGCAAAGCTGGTCAAGGAAGCCATACCTGTGAATGGCATTAGACTTTTTGACGTCCAGGTTATCCAAAATAGCAAAAATCACACTATCGGGCAAACTTTTTTTAACATTCCTGAAACATATATGACGAGGAAATAACAAATGCTGCCATTAAGTGCCAACCCGGATTTTAAGAATTTAGGTGAATTACGAACACCAAACCCTTATTATGATTTGAACGGGGATAAATTATCAGAACACGTAGAGATTTATGGTTCGGACGCACTGGACCAAGCCATTGAAGCCGTATTGTGTACTGAACCTTATGAGAGAATTTTCAATTTGAGTTTTAGTTCTCCCCTATATAAAGTTCTGTTTGAAAACCATACACAGATTGATGGTCTAATAAATATGGTTTTTGACCAGATAGAATACTGGGTACCAATTACAATTTATCGTAATGAAGCTGAAGTTAAAACAATTCCAAGCGAACATTCAGTTAGTTTCAAAATTCCTTATGTTTCATTAGACGGAAAGATAGTCCATATATTCAATAGAATCATTAGTAAATAGCGAAAAGTCATAAATACAATATGAATTTATCGTTTAGAGAATATGTGAAATTGAATATGGATAAAGCCTATAACCACCAAAAGGTTGAGGTTCCGCAAGTTAAAGTCAAGAAAATTGTCGCACCAGTAGCACCAGCACCGGTGAAAGAAAAAGATGTTTTTGATTATCTAAAAGAAATTAACCCACAAACCTGGACAGCTAGAATTGTCCAGAACAAAAAGTATCTTTTCTATAATGAACATTATCTTGATATATCCGCATTAGCCACTGAATTAAAAACATTGTACACCAATAAAGGGTATAATAATTACGGTTTCTCTAAATTAGATGAAAGTGATTTAATTCGTTATACAACAGTTCGTGATATAATCGCAAAAGAATTTAATAACGATACAAATGAGACCGAATTAAATCCAGCCCAAGTTGCCCAAACGATTTTCAATAATGAATTGAAAGACTTTGAATGGCAACCACAACCTCTAATTCTTAAATAGGTGATACAATGAATACAATGACAAATAAATTGTTAGAGGTAAAATTGCTGGTAGAACCATCTATCATTGAAGAAACTCTAACAAGAATGGGAATACCCGATAACAAAAATAAGATTTTATACCAGTCCTGCCACTTGCTAAAGCATTTCGGTACATATTATATCGGCCACTTTAAACAGTTGTTTATTCTCGGTCGTGGCAAAGATGGTTATCCAGGATTTGGTAATGTAAGTTTGGAAGATATAGAAAGACGAAACTCAATAGCCTTCTGTTTACAGAAATGGAATATGATTGAGATTGTTGAGCCAGAAGAAATTGCTGAACACAATGTTCGTATTTTCGTGCTTCCACACAAAGAAAAACATAATTGGCAGCTCGTCAAGAAGTTTAATGTTAAAAATTTGGAGGAAGCATAATGAATTTACAAGAAGCAATAGAATTTTTGGATAACCAGGGTTACTATCTAATTGAAAGTACCCATGCTGAAGATGATACACTTGATTGGCTTAGTCAAGTAGTATATGAATATACACAGGAAAATGGTATTGGCTGGGAATCTAATTGGCATAGAGATGGTTACAAACTTGTTTACAGAGGAACCTATAAGTTTTATACTGCTTTTGACGAAATAGGCGATGTCATTCTCACTGTTTTTAATGGTGAACTTACCGGTATAGAAACTGCTAAAGGTGACAAATATACTGCAAATGAATTTGCCGAAAAATTTGGTACAAAGTAAACTATAATACATTAAATTTATCAAAAAGGACCCAGTCTAGGGTCCTTTTTCGTGTTTATAAATATAGTAATAAAGGATAGTATATGCTCAGTTATAGTGAAATTTTTAACATACAGAAAACAACTTTGCCATTGTCTAAAAAAGAATTAGAAAATGTGCTATCTAAAAGTATATTTACAGGATATGTTCAATGTCCTTACAATGTGTTAGTTCAAACATTGAAGGAAATTTCTACAGCTAATTCTTATGCTGTTACTATAAATCCTGAAACAATGTACAACAATAGCAACAACCCATTCACAAAGGCAGAATGTATCATTCAAGTTGAAGGAACTCGTTATTACGAGGAATTTATTAACCGAGTTATTTCAAATGAAGATTCTAAAGAGTGGACCGATTTCGTCACTTATTCCGAAACATTCAAGGACGAACTTCGTGTCTTGAAATGTCAAATCATTTCTAAGTATCTTTGGAACAGAATGAATTTAAATAACTGGTTTGAAGAAAAATCTGTCTCCTTGTTAGGTGATGCGAAAGAAGCTATTGCGACCGATTGGGAAACATTTAAGAAGAAAGTCTTAATGACAAGTGACTTGTATGGGTTCATTGATTCTTGTAGTGAAGCAGACTTACAAAATGCTACAAAAGCATTGAGCAAGAACCTTTGTACGAAATTGGTAAAATACAAACCTGAACTTATGCATCATATCGTGAATAATAGTAAGCGAGAAGAAGTCATTACAGTAAAGAATCCTATAATCAAGCGTATATTCATAATTTCAAATTATGCTAGACAGTGCGAAAAAGAATGGCCTGTAATTAAGTTCACCACACTGGACAAGAGAACCTTTGATTCTCTCAGTATGTGGGAGGGATAATGTTAAAACATAGTGAAACCATAATAAATTCATCTGTACGTAGACAAGATGCCACCTGGGACTACCGCTGGATATACAACAGTGGTAACCCAGATAACATTACATTGAACCCGGACTTAAAGTCTGGGGCTACTCTCGGTACAGATACTTGGATTTTTTGTGGAGATGCTAATGAACCAAGACAGTATGACAAAAACACTTGGGACCCTAATCATCCTATATTTGAATATGAAGTAGAAAAACATGCTGAAGATTCCGATGATGGGCAAGGTCCTACTGAACATACTGACGAATGGGATGAAGGTCACCCATATAACCCAACTAGATACTTAAGACCAGGTGATAATAAATTTATTCGTATTACAAACACTACACAGAATGTAACTATTGACCCTATTCCACCTGCATTTGTATCTGATTATGGAACAGAATACCTTGCATTGGAAACTGTATGTGATGGTAAAATTGTAAAGAAAGACGGAAAATTGTGGCAATACTCAAAAGCAACTAGAAAAATTGTTTTGGAATTTAAGGACGAAATTGGTCTTGATTTCAAACAAGTTGCTCTTGTCAAAGGTGATGTTGAAAATGTTGAAAATCTAAATCCAGCTGATATAATCTATTACTATGATAGAAAAAGTAAAGACCCAGTAAAAAAAGAAGATTATGTTGAAAGTATTAGTTTCAATGGAACAAATCACGGTAACTATCAAGTAGTATTTAATTTATATGAATGCTGGGGTGAACTAGACGATAACAAAGAAATTAAGCCAAATACAATTAAATATATCACTGATACTGATATTGGAATCAATGGTGAGAAAGTCCCATACACTATCAAAAAAGGCGATGAAGAAATCACCAGATATAGATATAATGAATCTGATATATCTTTAATCGTTTGGGATTTAGCAGGCAACTATTCTGTTTATCATATTAAAAGAGGATTCAATACTTTAGCATTAAAAGATTTGAATGACTTAATTCCTGTTAATATATTGTTTACTAGCATTGAACCTGAAAACTATTATATTGAATCTGGCGTTGATGGTAAAATCATAACATCAGTTCAAAATCCAAATGATGTTTTATGGTTCTATGAAAACGTAGCCAAACTATTTGAAAGTTCTATAGGCGCAATAGATAGAGCTTCATACGAAGGTGGAGATAACAGAAAACATACACCACTGGATGGTATTCGTGAATTTATCATTTCAAATCTTACAGAAAGTGGTAATGTTGAAGTTGAAGCGTGGGTAGAAACAGGATTCCCTGAAATTGACGAACTCATTAAAGAACGAACATATAACACAGCTATATGTGGTCCTTGGGTGTATGGTGATGAAGGTAGAAAATACCATATTACTCCTTATGTTCCTAAGTATCTACACGGTACTGAATTTGCGGATTTTATGGAATTCTTCCAGCTATACATTAACACAATGTATCAGGGACTTGATAGCAACAGAAACATTTCAGGACTTGAAAAGATTGCCCGTATTGGTAACTTCAATGACATCGCAAGACTTGAAGATTCATTGGTTTATCATTATGCTAAAGAATTCGGTAACGAATTTGATTTTAATGTACAGTCTTTACAAGAAGTAAACTTGATACAAGATGGTTCTGGTTTCACTACAAGAGATACCAAAGAAACATTTGAAATTGTAAAGTATGTCCTTGAACAATTACCAGCATATAACCAATACAAGGGAACTAATACTGGTATTGAAATGGCAATTAAGATGTTTGGTTTCTCTTGTAGAGTAATTAACTTGTGGGTAAGAAAAGAACAAGAAATTGAAAAGACCCCTGAATTTATTGAAGAAGAAAGACTATTCTCATTTGACGAATACTTTATGACATCCCGTTTCAGTTTGGAAATGGATGCTCGTAACAATACTTTCAAAACATTCTGTGATAACATTGATATGTTTATTGACTTGATTAAGAGTATCAAGCCAATTACAAAAATTTTAGACCAGATTAAATACACTATCATTAACAATGTTCATACAACATTATTGTATGATACTGATGTTATTGAAGATGATACAGAAGAATTGAAGTTTACATTGAAATGGACTTTCAATAAAGATACTTACAAAGATGTATTCAACATTGAGAAATTATGTAAGCTAGATTATACGACTGGTACTGCTGACTTGTTCTGTTTGAATTATAAGCCAGAGGTTATAAACGAAGATGAACTTTTGCCAGCAAACTCTAAATTCAATGTAATCGCAAAATTCTTGAAGTCTAATTTTGACAAAATAACATTCACTATTACAAGTCCTGATGAAGGGGCTACAACATTTGATTTCTTTAGATATAATGCTAATGGTGAATTAGCAGTTAAACCAATACTAAATGCTGGTTCATTCTTCTTGTATTTGATAGACCCTGATAATGCGACTAAAGGTTTCAACATTATTAGACGATACTTCAAATTTGACAAATTATATGACCAGACAAGTGATTATAAAGTAGAAGTCTATATGGCATTTACTATTCAACCAGGCACAGATTATGCTAGAGCCGATACATTTCAGGTAGCCAATTCATAGTAATAAATAGTAATATGGATAATAGTATTTTTTATAACGATGTAAAATGTATAATCACTAACGAAGGAAAGAACCTATTTGCTAAACAGTCAAATGGTGTTAAATTTGCTAAAGTTGGTGCTGTATTGTTTTCGGATATAAGAGGTACTATTAAGGACGCACATGACAGAGGTGGTGACGAACAAAGAATTTTAAAAAATCTAACCCTAAAACAACTTAAAAATTATACAACATTAATCTTCTCAACTATTTCATACACAATGGAAGGTTCAATCTATGTTCCTAATGACTATCCTGCTTACAACAGAGCATTAGAAGATGCGAATAACCTTATTCCTATTCAAATTGCTTATGGTAACAAAGAAGATATAAGTGTAGATGACGAAGGCTTACAAGAAACAACATATACAAAGTATATGTCCTATGATTTGTTATTAAAAACAAATTCACTACCAATAAATAGAGTGTCAGATATGAATTTTGATGGTTTCGCTATATTGGGTTTACCATTCAAATCTTTATCATCTGATACATACACGAACATAAACATTGAACAAGATTTTGCTACTATCGCTATTGTATATTTTCCAAATGAGAAATTACAAGTATTGAAAAACCAAAGTAAAAATGTTGCTATGAATGTTGAAATGCACGTCTTTTTAGACGAGCCATTCAATTTAAAAAATTTGGAATACATTAACGATGAAGGTTTAGAGCCAAAAAATCCAATTAGATTTATTAACGGGTTACATTTGACAAACGATGGTTTGCATAATAGAGGATAGAAATGAAGAATTTAGGAACTGACCAAGATTTATTGATTAACACAATTTCGGACGCTGTACAGCCAGTGGATTCTATTGCTAAGTTAAATATAATGACTGAAGCGACTAACAATCCAGCATTAGGTGTTCCACAGATTATGTTGTCACAAACTACTCCTGGCACTGTAAAGACCTGGAATGGTGATAGACTTACCATCAATTATGGTAGTGGTAATAAGGCCGGTTATTTCTCTATTTCCGAAATTACTGGTGCTTACAGACAGAGATTAAATCTTGAAATCTTAGGTGCAAACAATGTATTCCACACATCTGTTGGTGGAACTTATGGTAATGCTTTCGTATATGCAGAAGGTAACAAATTATCCAAGCAAACACACAACTGTAACTTCCTAAATTCTAATTACAACATTTTCAATTCTTCTGCTGCAAATGCTTTCAATTTTATTAACTCAAATTACAATAACATTTATGCTGGTGATGTAAACGATACATACGGCTCTGCCTCAAACATTTCTTTATATAACTCTAACCATAACGTCTTTCAACCAGTTCCTGAAAGTTGGACTTTCACTCACCAAAATGGTAATAAAGAAATTAAAGGTAAGAAAGGTTGTTTCTTAAAGAACTACTCTTTAATTGGTTCTCACAACAACTACATTAAAGGTAGAACTATAAGTGAAGATTATCCTGAAAACGAGCCAAACACTACATTCATTAACTCTTGCAGTGGTTTGTATGATTTTGACGAACAACACGGTTCTTATACTGTAATCGGTAATACATTCGGTTATTTCAATAACAATAAGAACTGTAACATTATTGGTATTGGTGAAGGTCTTTTACAAACAGACAGTAAGAGTGATAAAATCTTACTTGGTTTCTATAACAAGAATACAACTGACGAAAATGAAATCCTTGTTGTCGGTGACGGTAGATTAAATCGTGAATATGTCAAAGGTCTTACAAGTGCTACTAAAGACTGGACAACTAATTTGAATAAGTATCGTGAAGTTATGACTAATATAAGTGGTGTAGGCTCTACTGCTTACAACTCTAATTTCTATCGTCATAACATTTTCACAGTTAACAAAGAAGGTTATATAACCATTTCCGACTATAAAGTTCCAAGTAACTCTGCTCGTTATGGTTATAAGGGTATTACTGCTTTCGTTAATGGAACAACATACGAACTTCCATTCAGTGAAATTTATCATAAAATAAATGGTAACGATTCTGTTGATATAATGCAGGAAACTATTGACAGTTATACAAAACAACTTGAAAGCAGAATTAACAGTATTCCTACAACTAAATTTATGTCTTTTAGTGACCCAGCTAATATAGAGGCAAATACTCAAATGTCTGCTTATCTCAATGTTACTGTGCCAGATGGGGCAACTCCTTGTACTTCATTGTCTTCTAAATTGTTCAACATTGAAAAAATAGGAAACAATGATATAATCGGACTTTCATATCATTCTAACAATAAAACTCCAGCTAAAGTAATTTGGGCATATAAACTACCAGTAGAAAATAGTACTGACCAGCAAGTATTAACTGCTGCTGCTACAATTTACCCATATTGTACATTACAGTTTATGTATGCAAGTAGAAAAGAAAATGATACTACTTCATTTAGTGGTTTCTCTTTGATAGACCAAGACCAATCTACAAATCCTAACATTTACTTTAATTAAAGAATGTAATGAATAACATAAATAGTTTGTATGCAACAATTAAATAAAGAAGTAAAAATTACATTTACTGATGTATGTAAGAGCAAAATTATTCATGCGAAGGGTGGTATTAACTTCGCATTGAAAGGCTATGCTTTCTATAATGGTGATTTTGAAAACGATTTAAATACGATTAAACTAACTGATTTAAATGAAGATTATGTAATTTACAATGAATACAAGAATGGAACTACTTTAAAAGATAAATTGTTTGATATGACTTACATTCCAGCATTGGAAGGTAAAATCATAAATCAAACCGAAGAAGGTGATGATTTTATTGGGCAATTCGGAACTTATGATATAGCATTGAACAAAGGTTTGTTCAAAACTCTACCAGTTTCATTCAAATATATCATTCTTTATGGTGAAGAATTATCCGAAAATTTAAAGACTCTTCAGTCTCGTAATAAATTTTATGTTGCTGCTATTATAGAATATAAAGATAGTTATGAAGTAACTGAAACAAATTATCCTAAAAAGATTTTCTTACAGGTTTCTTTATCTGATTTTACAGAAGATAAATTGGAGGGCATTACTCCACAAGTTTTAATTGACGAAAACTTTGACGAAGCCACAGAAAATGAAACTGCAAAGAATTTAAATCTATTGGAGATTTACGATAACTATACATTAACACCTGATGAAAAGAATAACGATTATACAGACGATGTTAAACACATTAAGTATGACGTTTTGAATGGTGAAGATGGTCCTGCTAATACAAAATTCATTCCAGCTAATTTGGGAATTTTAGATAAAACAGAAAAGATTAACAATAACTGGAATTTAAGTCCAAGAGTATTTGTAGGTCAAAAGAACCCAACAGATGTTACAGTACCACATATTCAATTATTCAATGGTGACAGTGAAAACCTTAACTCATTGTCAATTCAATATGATACTGATAACAGATATGTTACCATAAACCAAGACGAAGGTATTGATTCCATTCAGGCAGATTTCTTCCCAGAAGATATAGATGCCGAAAATAAAATTTGTTTGAAAGATAAAATCAAGAGAAGTAATACAACAGTAAATTATGGCGATACTTCTGCTTGTGAAAGCTATTTTAGATTTGATTCAAACGAAAGTAAGTATGGTAATGGTACATATAGAATTTTTGAATTTGATAACCGCGGAAACAAATTAGAATGTAACGAATTACCAACAAAAAATGTTTCTATGATTTATTCGGATAGAAACACATTTTGGGGTAATGACGAAAATGTTGTTGTTTTGGACTCAGACGATAATACTGTTGGTAATGGTTTAAATGATTTAACTTTGATTAACACATTTAACTCTAATTTGATAGCAAGTAAAGGTGAAGAAAATGAGGCGGTATTAAACAATAACATTTTAATTGGTGTTACTGGACTTGATTTTAATGTTAATTCTACATTGACTGCTAATAACATTACATTTATTGGTAAAAACAAGAATAGTAAGTTTGTAACAGAAACACCTTCAAATGTTTTGGAATTTGATGAAATTAAGACTGTTAAAGGTCTATTCAACCATACATTTAATAATGGCAGCGATTCAGATATAATTTCTGATACTGTACAGATTGGTTTATCCGAAAATGATGCATTTGATTACGAACAATTATTAGAAAACCAAGCACTAATTGGTTTTGAAGGCTTAACAGTTAATAAAGTACCACAGCATGAATACTTCTATCCATGTCAGTATGAAATTGGTTATTCTAAGGAATTGAACCAGTATGATTATTATTACTATGGAGAACCAGTTACATCACAAACAGCTCATAATTATTCTGTTGTATTTGGTAACTACAATGCTAACCATAATCTAACTGGTTTGAGTGCTGCACAAGAATTGACTATTAGCCAAGCTTTTGCTTTCAAAGGTGTAAATCTTACATTTAACCCTGATACTCGTTTTTCTTCATTCTATAATAAAGATTTTACATATAGTACAAATAAAAGTGATGTTATTAGAGATGACCCAACTGCTTCTGCTTACGCAAACATTCATAGATTATTCTTCAATAACACACAAGATTCTATCTTTGCATTTGATGAATACAGTGCTAATTGGGCTTCTGTAACTGCTGATGAAGGTGATTTCAGTTTAAATAAAATTGTTGTTGTAGGTAATGGTGTAAATAAAACCAATATAGATGTTACAGGTCATTCACCAGCAGAATTTGCTTCAAAAGCTACTGATTATAATAGTAACTGCCGTAGAATGGATTTGTTCTCTATTGAGAAAAATTCGTTCCAGCTAGTTCATAATGGTGTTTATGACGATAACCCACACTATTCTGCAACGAATGTAGAAAACATACCTAGTATGTTCGCTGTTCGTGGATTTGACCCAGTAACACAAGATTACATATATCACTATACTTGGGCTACTTCATCTGACGCCAATAACACTCGTTTCATTAAACCAGAATTATATCAGAACATTAACCAATATAACTTGCACCATTCTGTTTATACTCCTACTGGTATCTACATTCCATTACAAAGAAGTTCTAATGACCTTTATAAAATGGCATTTAAGAATGTCAAAGGTCTAATTGATGGTAATGTAATTAAGACAAATAAGAATTTGAATTATGATGCTATTAAAAACCTTAAAAATTTTGACCAGCATTCATTTGTTATCAAAACAAAAGGTTTACAAGTAAAAGGTTCTGATGGTAAATTTATAACTAAATACGATTTTGATATGGCTACTATTGTTGATTTCTATGCTTTGAAAGGTATAAAAATTCCAATGTCAAATATGAATGGTGATAATACTAATGTTTACACATTCTATATACTCAATAATAACCCTAGAAAAGGTTTAAATTTCAAAGGCTTTAGAATGAATAAGAACGGAAACTCTGTACAGACCTTGTATAAGAACAAATACATTCCTAAAGGCCGTTGTGTGCGTGTTGATTATATGGACTGTGCTACTAAGGGTAAATATGGTGTTATGAATTTTGATTACTGGAATAAGACACGAAATTCGTTCTATAAATAATGTATGCCTGAGATTTATACAAAAGACCAAAATGGAAAATTAAAGAGTTTAGGTAATGTTAATGTTGGAAACCTTATAGATACTTCCGCATTAGAGAAATACCTAAAGTCTTTTTGGTCAGACAACAAATCTGGAAAACATACAGAAATGGCGAAGAAGCATAAAGATTTGCTTGAACGTCATTTGATTGCTAAACCTGAAGACTTGTTTGAACAACTAAATGCAAACAAATTCACATTCCAAAATTTCGGTCCAATTAAATTAGTTTCCTTCTTAAATAAAGCTAAGTTGGATTCGTATTTGAAACCTGAATATGTTGAAGATGCTTTGAAAGTAACCACACCACAACCTGCTATTGGAAAGGGTGAATTTCTCCTTGTATCTTGTTTTAAGAACATTAACTTCTCACAAGAAAGTGGTGACTTGATTGACAATGAAGGGCGTCGCATAGAAGTTAAAGGCACTCATTCAGCTATCGGTGGATTGAAAGGTTTTGACCAGATGAATAAGAGTTTGATGTTCTCCATTTATAACTTATTTGGAACGAACCCAGACTACAATGATTTCACTATGGATTGTGCTGAAGACCTTCAAGAAAAATTGGAAGATAACAAAGACCAAAGAAAGAAGGTTATGTTGTTGTTACAGAATAACCACAACAAGAGTAATCATTTAGCAGAAGAAATGTTGGAATTGTTTAATACAAAAATCGTGGATGCTCCTGAAGACGAGAAAGAAAATCTTTTGTTGAACTTGGTAGCAGCTGCCCATTTGTATGCTTACTTAAAGATACAGAAAGCAAACTTCTTGTTTGCTATAAATGACAAGGTATTTGCTGGATTTGAGGCGCCTAAGTCACTAAAACAATCATACGAAATTATCAGAAACAATTTCAAAGTAAATGGCTGGACCACAGGTAATCGCGGTATAACATTCACATTAAAAGCGGGGTAATAAATGTCAATTTCAAATGAAACCACCCTGCTCGGTAATACCAAAACCTATGATAACAGCTATGAAAGCTATATCATTAGAATAAATGACCCTAAAGAAGGCCGTTTGATTTCTTCACAGGGCATTAAAGAAATTGTAATTGAAGAAAACATTTTTAGTTTGTTACCAACTATCCGTATAGAAATTGAAGACCAAGGTTCTTATTTCTCTGGTTACAACCTAAAGAATGGTGATAGAATTTATTTTATCGTAACACCTATTGTTGCGAATGAAGGCGAAGACCCAACACCTTATGTTGATTCAGTATACACCATACAGAACGTATCGTGTATCCCTACTATTGAAGGCTCTAACTATCAGTATGTAATCATTGGAATTTATGATGCTCAAAGTTATTTGAATGAAGTTGCTTCATACCCAAAGACAACTCCTGATTCTTTGCTGTTCCAAAACACAAAAAGAAGTGACGAAGCTATTCAAGAAGTATTAGACGATACAACATTGAAACTAACAAAGAAGATAGATGGTAGTGATAAAGGTCTATGGTTGAATTGTCGCAAAACAAGAGCACAATTCATTGAAAAGATTATTGAACACGCCTGGATTGACGAAGATGATGCTCCGTTAATTTATACAAACTTGAATGGCGAAAGTATATTTACTTCTATCAAGACAATAGCAAACCAAAAGAAACTCTGTACATTTACTAATGTCAAAAACTATATTGAAAGTCTACAAGGTTCTAGCACACAGAAAGAAGATTTGGAATACCCATTTACTTCAGTACAATTCTTACACGCAGCTGGCCCTATTCTAAACCAGGGTGGTTATAAGGTTCGTGCTAATTACTACACACCTTACAACGCATTATCATTGTTTGATTTGGATATAACACCAAAAGATATAGACGTTGTTGAATTGTTAAAGGATTTGGCAGCACAAGGTAACCTAGACCCTATGGGCATTGTGGACGCCCAAATTGCAGACAAGAAAACTTTAGGAAAATTTAGAGAAGCCGTTTATCAGCAAGATGACCCATATATCGCAAGCAGAAGTAATAAAGCTGCTTCTCAATTAGATAGATTAACAAAGAACATTGACGCTGGCGTATATTTCAAAGAGTATCACGACCACTACGATATAGCACCAGTTCATAATGAAATGATTAGACGTTCGTTCTTTCAAAACTTTATAAATATGACTGTTGATGTTCATAGATTACCAAAAGAATACCAAACAGCTAAATGTCGCCCTGTACTCGGTGACAAAATAAATATGGATTTCTCTACTGCAGATGCGGTTGATAAAATTCATACTGGTAATTATATTATTGCTGGTATATCGCACCATTTCAAAGCATTCCAGTCTTACACAATGGAAGTCAAATGTGTTACAGATGGTACTTACGGAATGGGTATATTGGAAGAACAAGAAGAAAAGGCTAAAAAGAAGAAATAGGTGAGATTATGAATGATATAGAACAATTTAGACAACTGATGGGTGGTAATACACAGAGTATTGCTACAGACCAAATTGTACCAAAGAAAGACACACCTGATAACAACCACTGGACTGGTATTGTAATTAACAACAATGACCCAGACCAATTAGGTAGATGTCAGATTAAAATCTATGGTTATTATGACGATTTAGCCACAACTAACATTCCTTGGGCTATCCCAGATATCCCTTCTATGGCTTCAACTAAAGGTAATTTCGTTATTCCTGAATTGAATACTATTGTTCGTGGTTATTTTGATAACGGTGACGATAGTAAGCCAGTATATACTTCTGTCGCATTTAACGCTTCATATACAGATATGAAATATAACCCAAAAGATTGGTTTTTAAGAACTGAAGACTATCCACAGACAATGGTATTGTTCCAAACAGACCAAAGAGATTATCTTGTTATGAATCGTAAGACAGGTGAGATTGCTTTCACCCACCACACAGGTGCAGTCACAAGAATTAACCCAGATGGAAGTATAGATATACAAACTAGCATTTATAGTGCTGGTCCAGCACCATTGAATGTAAATGTAAGTGGTGATGTTACGATTAACTCAATGGGAAATACTACTGTTAGTGCTTTCGGAAATGTTGATATACAAGCAACTACAGGTCAAATTACATTGGGAAACAATTTAGCAAAACAACTTGTTTGCAACATTCCGAATTGTTTAATTTGTGGCAGTCCACATTGTATAGGAAATACACAAGTAAAAGTTTAAAAGGACAGTCACTAACCTCTGATAGTGATTGGGAAAGTATTCGCAGTACTTTCCCTAACTTTTTATAAATATAATGTAGTCTGCGAAACTACTAATTCTAAAATCAGAGGTAATAATGAATTATATACGAACATATAATGAAATAATAGTTAATGCTAAGTTTAGAAATAAACCAGATTGTTATTGTGAAAAACATCATATAATTCCGAGATGTTTAAATGGTAATAATTCTAATGAGAATTTAGTTATTCTTACTGCGAAAGAACATTATATTGTACACCATTTACTTACAAAAATTTTTCCTAAAAACCCTAAATTATTTTTTGCTTTTAATGCTATGTGTGGATGGAAATCACAAAAAACAAAATCCAGATATATACCAAAACTAACAGCAAAAGAATATGAACAGTTACGAATTAAGAGAGTTGAAACAATAAGTAAATGTTTAAAAGGTAAACCGAAAAGTGAAGAACATAAAAAACATTTAAGTGAAGCATTAAAAGGACAAACAAGAGAATTAACTGAAGAACAATCAAAAAAATTAAGTAAAAGTCTTAAAAAAGTAAAGCACACTAAAGATTGGAATAAAAAAGTCGGTGAAAGTATAAAGAAACATAAAAGAACTGCCGAACATTCTGCTAATATATCTAAAGCAAAGAAAGGTAAACATATTAACTATAATATGAATAGTGCCGGTTTTAAAGGCACACAATCTGGTCTTAATAATTATAAAGCTATAAAATGTTATGTTGATAATGTTTTAATTGGATGTGTTAATGATTTGCAAAATTGGTTAAAAACAAACTATATAAGTTATAAATTTAGAATATGTGAACCTTGGGAATATATTAAAAATAACCATTATCACATAAATACAAATGAATATGAAATGTTATTATTAAAATGTATGAATACATATCCTATGATGAAAAATAAACACGAAATTTTGAATAAGATAAAACTAGAAAACATAATAAACTTTATTCAAAATAATGAAATTAAATTTCTTAAAAATTATTTAGCACCGCACTGTTTGGGTAATGTACAAGTTAAGGTATAATAAAAAAGAGGGTTATTCACCCTCTTTCTTTGTATATCGTGTAACAACATCTACAACAAATGGCGGAACAGCTCCAGGTATATCACTCTCAAGGTTCGGCACCATTATCTTTATCTTAACTTTTTGATTTAAGAATTTGTTGTTAATTTCGTTCTTGTTATGTAATTTGTCTAACAAGTCTTTATATTCAGTTTCTAGTTCAGTCTTTGCTTTGTCAAATTCTACTATCATTTCTGTAATTACCGGGTCATCATTTTCGTAAACAATGTTTCCTTGGTCATCACGGTCCGCATATTTCTTAATTAGTTTTTGGTATTTCTCACTGAACTCAAAGAATTTTAAGTCATTTTCTTCATTGTAAACACCCTGACTAATTTGTTTATATGGGGTTTCCAAGTATTTCACATTCTTTACTGTAATCTTACTCCATTCAAGGCTCAAACCAGGTTGTCTGTATGCAGCAAAGAAATACTCATACAAATTCTTGATTTCCAACAAAGTAACTTCTACTTCAATTTCTTTCATTGTAATTCCCTATGTTCGTATAATTCGTTTAAATCTAATTCTTCTACAGGTACTTTTCTCGTTACAGCAACAATGGTAACTATCTTTTTGTTTCTATCAGTAGTACAGTATATGGGCATTTTACCTTTGCCCATAAATCGCAAAACATAATACTCATTACCAGTGTCATCAGCAACTTTTAAATAGCAAGGATAAATCCTTGTACATTTATTTGCTTCTACTATTGGTTTAAGAAAATCGTGTAACTCAGGATAATGTTCCCACAAATACCTGGCAGTAGAATAACCATCACATTGTAAATCCCAACCGGTCATAATTACTCCACAAACTTATTCAAACCATCCATACTGTGTGGGTCATCAATAGTGTTCAAGTTATCGTAGAAATCAAGTCCAGTAACCATTTTCTGTTCACGTTCCTTAATTTCATTCAATGAGAACAAAATGCTATTTGTTGCGAGCTGGGTTACATAAGCGAAAGCAGAAGTTGCTCTCTCATCATTGTAACGGTTGATATATGTCATTACTGCGATAAATGCGTCTTGGACTATATCGTTAATGTCCTCGTGGTTCTTTAAAGCACCTGATGAACGAAGTCTAAATGAGTTAATACGCCCGTTAATAATCTTTAGGAAGTATTCGCACATTTCATTCTTTAGTTTATCCAAATTAAGTCTAAATTTACGCTTTTCTTCAGGACTCATATTATTGTATGATTCGTGAAGGTTGTTAATTTGTCTAGACTTGTTAATGATAAACTGTTTGGCAGAATTGTACTTTTCTTCTGTGATTTTCTGCTTTAAAAATTTATTTTCCAAACGCTGGAGATACGAAGCACACCAATCACCGATTATCGTCAATGTTCATACGATTATACTCAATGATTACTTCTCTCAATCGTGCGTTATCTACATAATACTTCTTTTCATCGTCTTGTTTCGCCATAATAAAATTTCCTTTCTAATTAGCCTCCTTGTTACAGTCCTTACGCATAGTTATCAGAGTCTATTTAATTTGTTTTAACTATGATTAAATATAGTTAAATTACTTTAAACTGTCGGAAAATTTTTATTTTTGAGAACTTATATATTATTTCGGTTCATAGTAATCTTACCATTGTCTTTTTCCATCTGCTTTCTTTCTTCTTCGTCAATCTTATTAGCAGCTTCCTGTAAGATTTCTACTTCCATCCAAGGCATATCATCCATAATTTGATAATTCATTGACTTGGCTATTCTCAAGGTCATTTCAAGAATTTCAAATATGTTTACACTACCTAACAATCCCATATCAGTATATTCAATCGTGTAAGTGTGTGGCTGTCCGCACAAAGGACAATAAATGGTTACCTGATTACTAAATCCGATTTCCATTTTATCTATTGTGTTTTTCATAATGGAATAATCTAAGGCACTTAGACCTCTAATGAATTGTTCCAATATAACAACATTTTTGTCGGCGACGTCAATATGACGAATAAATTTTTCTACTTCTTTATCTTCGCATTTGACTTCCAAATCCCTAATTGTTGGATATTTTAATTTCAATGTAATGCCGGCATCAGGTAAATCTATTTCCTGTGGTTCTTCAGTGATATATTTTTCTTCAAAGTCTGTTAGTTTTATGTTGGTTGTATAAGGGTTCTTACATTTATCACATTCCTTAATGTTTATATCGTAGCCAGAGTTCTTTGTGAAACTGTTAATACGAACCCAAAATGCCAAATAAGTTCTATCACCCAAAAATATATCTTCAAATTCAATGTTTTTTAATAATACACATTTCTCAAGTATCTCGTTAATGATATCAGTAGCATTTTCTTCACAAATGGTTGCCAAGTATTTGATTTCTTGAACATTCAAAGGTCTAATCTTGATTACAGTACCTTCAGGATATAACTTACCCATTGTTGGTAATTCTTTTAAATCAAGTTTCCAATAATTATTATATGTTTGTGCTATCATACTAATACTACCTGTTGAAATGCTATTACAATCGTGCCAGTAAATGGACCTGTTGGAACTAAACCCATACCTACAAATGGCATTGTTACTGGAATGATAGATTTAAATGCTAAATCCAAGTATTTACTCATTGAATTATGGAAGATTTCAGGTGTCATTCCACCAGCTGCCCCAATACCAGTTATTTCTGTCATAAATGCAGTTCCCATTGTTGTGAAAGGTGTTACAGCATCAAATGTAAATGCAGTTAGTCCACTAACTATCGCCGAAGAATAAGCATTATTGAAATTAAGCATTAGTTTGGATGCAAATAGTTTAAATAAATTAGGAAATACCAATGCTCCATTACCACAAAACATAGCGGCTTTTACTTCAGGATATGTTAATCGTATATGTTTGTTTGAAACCTGACCGACAGGAGCGGTTACAGGTGTTGGAATAGGTGGAGTACCAGGAACTGTAGTAATACCGGCTACAGTGAATTGTGGTCTTGCCATAGCAATTTCAATATCAGTCATATATTCGTTTAAAGACTGATACATCGCATTGACATACCATTCACTGTTGTCAGCCGGTTGTCCTAATCTAGATATTATTTTATTAGCAAAGCTCATTTAATTAAAACTCTTCCAAAAATCACTATTGTCTGATGACTCATCAAATAAACAAGGTGGAGGAGCGTAATCATCTTGAACATTTTTAGCAACTACTGCGTTCTGTACAGCATCCAAATCAAATTGAGGTTGTTTCAAGCAATAAATTGCCCAATACAAACTAGATACAAGGTCATCGTGGCAACCTTTAGCACCTCTAAAGTGGTTTGGTGAGATTTGTTCAAATCTACTCAACTGATAAATCGTTTCGGAATCGTGAATAATTAGTTTCTTTGCGTTTGCTACGTCACGAAGCATAATACAAGCTTCTAGTTTAGATGCAGGTGTTGCTCTTGTACCAATACCTTTGCCATCTGTATTCAATATGTTACCACATCCAATGTTATACCAAAGTTCTTCAGTAACGAAACGTCCACAGTCATTGTTTTCAACAACCATTAGACAGTTATTGTATCGTTCACTTGCTTCGGCAACCACAGAGGCATATTCGTATGGTTTAATTTTGTTGTTTTTATAAACAGCAACTTGTTCGTATAATTCTTTATTCACAATTTTAAGAACTTGGAACGCACAATCGTCTTGTCCGACACCAGTTGAACTATCCACACCCATTACATAAGTAACACCTGGCATTGGATCTTCAAATACTTTCATGTGATAACCATAATCTGTGCGTTTTGGTTCAATACCCATCCAAGTCTTGATTATATCACCTTCAATTAGTGTAGGTGAAGAACCTTCAAATGAACAGTTATAGTTTATTAAACCATTTGATAAGTATTTGTGTCCACCTTCAACCATAAGTGGTGAATAAACATCTTTAACACCCAAAGGAATTATCTTTTTGATTACCTTTCCGCACAAAGTATCACCTACTTTTAGTTTGTTTGCGGGAATTTCTACACCGTCATTGTCAAATCGGTGGTCTAAACTACAATTTATGCTTGTATCGTCAAAAACAAGCTTAATACATTCAGCTTTCTTCTTAATAATCTTTTGATAATTTTGATAACCTGTGGGAGTTAAAATTTTCATATTTAATTACACCATTCGTTTATAGTTTCGCCGTTATCAAATGGATTTGCTTTTTCTGTTTTTCTAAAAACATTACGAGCTTCATTAGTAACAGGCCCATCAAACAAGTGGGCTGTTTCTTTCCATAATTCAGGCGAAGGGATTTCTTCTGTTTCAGGTACTTTTACAATACCTTCTTGAACTGTTTCTGTTTCTATCGGAGTAGTTTGGATTTCTACTTCTGTGGTTCCTGTGGTGGAACTGGCTTTGGTTTTCTTACTGGTTTTCTTCTCATCTTCTTCTCCAACTGGGTCAGGAACTTCTCTCGTTTCTTCATTATCTTTATATTCGCCATATTTCTTATGGTGAATGTTCCAATAATGCATCGCAATCTTTCTTGAAGGAAAGAAGTCACCGCAGATTTTACATTTTTTCTCTATCATAATTTCACCTCACATTTAATTTGTCTATTATTTATAATTACCATCCGTCAAAAGGGTCAATTCGTGGCAAATCTTTTTTAGACTCGTCAGTATTTGGGTCATAAACGGCCTGTGCTTGCTCCTTTTCCTGGAGATTATCGTTTATAGCCAGTATGTCTCCCTGGGCCTTAACGACGCTAGTCTGGTCAGGAACGTAGTCAGGGTGTTCTTCCACGGATATATGATTGTTATTTTCGCCCATATCGTGTTCAACATTGAAAGTTTCGCCAAGTTCAACATAACTTCTCAAATGTTCCATATTATCATCGTTTACATTCAACTCATCCACATTTTCGTGAGAATTTCTCCAAACTCTCAAACTAAACTTGTATGTAATTGGTGTACTTAAGAAAGTTGTGCCTTCAGCAAAATCTTTAACATTTAAAACTTCATAATACAAATCAGAGTATTTAAAATACATTAAGTCGCCTATCTTTGGAACAATAGAATCGTATGCGGTTGGATTTTCTGTTTTCCAATCGTAACGAGAAGCTTCAGCGAAATGTTGAATTGTACATTGGACTTCCACAATTTCGGTATAAATCATACCTTGTAATTGGTACTGTTTCTGTAATTGTGGAACATTCTCGGCATAGACCTGTAAAGCAAATCTTCTTTTAATGTTTTCTAATTGGTCTTCGCCAAGTAATGGGTCAAACTTTGTATCGTGTTCTTTTACAAAATAATAAACTGATAAACCATATTTGTTATAAGCTTCGCTAGTTAAACTTGCCATTAAAGCTGCTTCACTACCATAACAGTCATTATTTAAGGAATCAAAGTATCTAGGTTGATTCCAGTCTGTCTGTGGTGGGCAACTATTACTAAAAATTTTCTTAAATTCACTAGCGAAATCTGTCATATCTTAATTATTTATAAATAAAATATGGAATTTGAGCATTTTTTAAATGAAAAATTAGCAGATGATTTAACACAAAACCAAATGGATAACTATTGGAAGGCTATCCACGCTTATAACTCCTGGAAAAAGAACAAAAAGAACTCAATGAAGGTCAAAAATCAACTTGCTTACATTTATCACGAATACCCTTTAGATGATAGAGCCAAAGGTAAAATTAGAAGTCTTATTGACACTATCGCAACTTATTTGGAAACAGGTGAAGATACAACTGTTATCAGGCACAGAGAGCCAAAAGACGAAACTCCTATTCAAAATGAAAAGCCTGCCGAAGTTGAAGTAGATTCAAGTGATTACCAAAAGATAGAATTAACTTCCGATTTTCTTAATGAAGCATTTGATAAATTCAATTCAAAGTATTTTGATAACAAATTAGCAAAATTAAAAGTTACTTTAGAAGATGATTTGTCAAGTAAGAAAGGTAATGTTGGAGAATTTGTTTATTCTATTGATTTTAGTAATAGAACATTTAAACCTTGGGGCATCAATATAGACCCATCCTGTCAATCATCATTAGCAGAATTTAGAAATACATTAGTTCACGAAATGTTACACTATTATGTTCACTGCTATACTGAAATACCTGAAGAAGATTGGCAAGAAGCATATTTCTATTACTGTAGAGGTAATAAAAGAAAATACAAATCATTGTTAGGTTGTAGTGATGCTACTTGCCACGGTGGTGTTTGGTTGAAAATGGCTAAACAGCTCAATTCCAAGTTTAAAGAATTGGCAATTACACGAAATGTGTTTACGAATTATAGAGCTGAAGGTGATAAAATCGCTGTAATCAATAAATTAAAGGATTCATTTGTTGTTGATTCCATTTACAAGTATAAAAGATGGAATGGTAAAGATAAAGTAAATCACAATTATTACATATTTAATAGAAAAGACTTTGAAACACTAATGGACCAGTGTAAGAAAGGCATTTTTGAATATGATATAGATGATTATACATTACAAATGAACGCACGATACCACGGTATTAACTGTATTGATGATGGTGTAAATGAAATTTATGCTTCTAAAGTTGAAAACCCAGCGGCATTAGCATTGTTCCCTGTTAGTGATATAGAGAAGGAGCCATATTCTATGTCTGATAATGAATTTAAACAAATGACACATACACAAGCTTTCAGACCACTAAAGAAAGTGGGCGAAATCAAAACAATAAGAAAAGAAAAAACACAAACAGAAACAAAAACAGAAAGTACGGAAAAAGACTTCAAGACTTGGCTAAATGAAAAAACCAATAAGAAATGGGATGTCAATAAACTTAAAGCCTTAGGACTATCTGATGAAGAAATTGAAGCCCTTTTGAATGGTGAAGCGGATGGTGAAGTCGTTTCCATTTCATAAGGAGTAAAATATGATAATGAATATAGATGAAGCTATTGCTAAATTACAATTACACGGCTATTTGGTTGAAGCAGAAAGACAAATCGGCTATCACGATATAGGTAATGTAATTGATGCTGTCTTTAAAGACGAAGAATTTGGTGAACCAAAAGATTTCGGGGTTAAATCTTTCAAAGCAGGTGAATTTATCGGTCGTGCTATGGAAGATTACGATGTCTTAACTTTCTATAAATGGAATTATGACACTGATACTTTGACTGTTGGATTTAACTATGGTGATAAAGAATTAACCTTTGAAAATTTTGTTGCTAATGTTACCATAGAAGCTCCTGCCTCAAAAATTGGTAGTTTAGAATATAAAGCCAAAGTCAAACTTAGTCCAGAATTAGAAAAATTTGTGGATAAAGTAGAAGACGAATGGAAAGATTGTTTTGGGTATTAAAATGGATTTAAAAGAAGCACAAGAAATTTTAAAAGAACATAACTTTACACTAAATGAATGGCGTTATACTGACGATGGAAATAGAGTTTATGAACAAATCCCTATAGGGACTTTAAAAAACAATAAACAGGTTTATCTTGTATTGTCTGTTTGGGGTTCACTCAAAAAAGATAAATTTGTAAAAGATTCTGTATCTTTAAATGCTTGTACTAAATCAAGTTATTCAAGTTTTTATGATACAGATACTGAATTAACTAAAAAATATATTCCATATCATATACAATATAAAGGAAGTCCTTCAGCAATTAAAACTTGGTTGAGTAAACCTTCTTGCCCGTTTGAAGGTAGAACTAACTTTGTGGATGATATAGAAAATGTTATGAAATCTGCTACTGAAAGTAGATTAGAGAAAATTGAGAAAGATAGACAAACTAAATATGAAACTGAATTTAAACAAGAACTTTCCGATTTATTGAAAAAATACAACGCAACATTATACGCAAGTTCGGACGTGTATGATTATGGCGACAGTGTTTACACTACACTCGGTGTTAAATTCTCTAATAAGCACGATTGCGAATTAGATAGCACTAATGGAGATGAAGACGCAGTGTTCGCATAAATTGTAAATAAAATTTTACATAATTTCGCAGTTTGTTTATTGACAAACTGCGTTTATTTTTCTATATTATATAATGTAAAAGAGAGGTAACTATGAACACATACACACACAAAGAATTGGTTGAACTAATGAGAAAGCAGATTACCACTAGCCCGAAGAAGGCTATTGCTGCGTTACTTAGAATTTACGAAAACCAGCGTGTGGACGAACAGAGTTACAGAAGCGTGTATTACAAAAATGGTATTGGTTTCAAACCACAGGATGTGAAGGTCCTTTCTAGTATGGCTGAACAGGCTATCCGTAACAAGAAAATGGAAAAAGAAAATTTGCTCACAGAAAAGCAGGTTAATTGGCTCCTGAAACTGATTGCCAAATACGCGGGGCAGTTGGTGGAAGGCTCTATTGCGGAAGGCAAAATTGTTAAGCTCCAAAAGGGCAAATTCATTGTAAACAAATAATTACAAAGGTAATAACTATGGGAATGCTCAAAATTGTAAACACAATTAAACAATTCCTTCACCGGAATGATTTAAAATATATTTCCAAAAAGTTTGACGAATACAACGAAAAGTATTTCAATAGCGAATTACCTGCTATTAAAATGGTAGTTAATAACAATTTAGGACAGATTTGGGGTCAGTTCAACTATTTAACTCAGCTTGAAGAAGAAACAATAACTCCCATACAAATACAGTTAAATATGAAGGAACTGAAGAACGAATTTTTGTTCCGAAATGTTTTAATTCACGAAATGGTACATTACTGGGACTGCCTTAAAAATCCGCCTTCTGTTGTTGAATGGGCAAATGCTAAAGCAATTAAAGACAAATGGGGTGATTTTGTTGTAGAACACGCTGACAATGAATTTATTAGATTGGGTTATTGGGCAGCTATTAACAATGCTATTGGACTTCATACAGACAATGACCACAGTCCTGAATTTAAAGAAAAATGCCACGAATTAAACGAAAAGTTTACAGAACTTCATCTGAACGAATGTGTTTTTGGACCGAAATTGTAAACATAATTTTACATAAATCGCTCATTTTTCTATTGACAAACCGATAAAAATTTTCTATTTTATACTTAGAAACTAAAACAAGAGGTACAACTATGGCTATGAAGGCAATTAAATCTATCACTCGCACAGCTACCATCAATGGTGAAGAACTTACATTCACCGCAACACAGTACAAGGGCAAGCGTCATTTTCGTGATGGCTGGCGTGAATGTGTATCAACCAGTGGTCGCTGTTCCAAATTCAACGAATGTGAATGGTTCCCGGAAAACACTGACGGATTGAAGACTGCCTCGTTCTCTTGTGAAGGTTGGGAACCGAATACAAAGGGTTTCAGCAAGATTGACAACATTGTAACTTCTATGGTTCGTGTTCTCAAGGGTTGGGCTGACGAAACCGAAATTGACGAAGAAATTAAGAAAGCAGAAAAGAAGGGTAAGTAATATGTGCGAATTTTGCGATAAACTAAATAATGTTTCAACGAAGCACCCAATTCAGATTACCTGTCATTGGGCTGACAATAACCACAACAGCTCTATCACCAGTGATTTGAGTAAGTGCACGATTGAAATTCTTGACGATTGTGGACATCAGGAAATTAGTTTCCCGTTCCGTTGTTGCCCGGTTTGTGGTGATCCGATTGTTCCGCCTGAACCGTGTAAAACATTTGAAGATGTTGTGAATAGGGAGGGCTAATGACTTTGGATTTGGCTATTCTAATTGCTTGCGCAGCTATCGCAATTTGTATGCGATTTTTCAAGCCTAATTTGATTATTGAAACTTTCGCATCAACTGTAATGATTGTAATGATTGCGTTCTATCCTATTGCCCGTGGACTTGACAATATGGACTGGGTCAGTTGGATAATGTTCGCATTACTTATGACACTCTCACTAATTCTACACGTAGCAAATGTGTTTCTGTTAGCTGAGAAGAAAAACTAACAATAAACTAAAAAGGAAAAAATAACTATGGCTATGACAGGACCTACTCCAACTTCAATTATGCAAATGGCACAACAGTTCGCTCAACAGGTGGCTGGTAATATGGGTAATGGACCGATTACTCTCAATTTACACAACCAGCGAAAGCAGGGCTTTACATACAACATGTCTGCTCAGGATGTTGAGCAGCTAGTCACAGATCGTTTGTCTAAACTCAATTTGTCACTTGAAACTCTAAAGACAGAACCGGACTGGAATGGCAAATACATTACATATCAGGGCTTGCGAATGGAAACCCTTCCGAATATGCGAAAGCAGTACTGTTATGCCCGTGATGGTTGGTTCACTGGTGAACTTATTCTAGGTCTCTCACTTGACCCAAAGCGTCCGTGTATGATTGCTTGCGATTTGAATAATGTGGAAACTGAATTTATGTACGAAGGCAACATTAAGGCCTCGTCCACATACATTAAGGTTCCGCTGTCCTATCGTTTGTTCCGAGACAACGAATTGAACTATTTTGAAGACCGTTACGCCAGCAACGATGCTCAGATTCTCTCCACTCCTGAAGCAATTAACGATTGGTTTGATAAGTTTGAAGCATATCTGCCGCGTGTGATTTCTCAGGGTAAGATGTGTGCTGATGTCCTGGCTTACATTAAGACTAATGGCAAGCCGTTCAAGGACACTATGAAACAGTACAACAAGCGAGATAAGGAATGGAAAGAAGCTCGTAAGAATTACGAAGATATGATTATCCAGCAGATTTCTCGCATTACCAAGCTTGACAAGGTCAATGACGATTTCTAATAAAGGAAATAAAATGAGTTGGATCAGTCGCCGAACATTTATATCAAAGAGAGCCGCTCAGCGATATGCTCAGGCGACTGGTCTTACTGATACTATTGCGAAAACAAATCTTCGTAGTGCTGTATTGGCTAAACAACAAACTGAATATGACCGAAAGATAGATAAAATAGACCGCCGTTTACAGAAAATGGAGGAGGATTTCTAATGGAAAAACTTTATGGTTGCGACAATGTGATTTTCCAAACTAGGCATGCCGCTGAAGAATATGCCCAATATGTTTATGACAGACATAAGGCTTTTGCTCAGATTAGAGAATGGTATATTGACAAAGCCGAAAGGGAAATGACTCCACTTGAAAAGAAGAAACACAAAATGAAACAGCGTTTGGAAAAAATGCAGGAAGATTTTGAATGACACAGAAACAAGTATTTGAACTGCTTAAAGGTGTTCTTTTAAAAAGATTTCCTGAAAAACTTCTTTACATCAATGAAGGTGCCAAATCTGTATTTTTGGACGGTAGTAGAATTTTCGGATATGAAATGTGTCCCTATGTTCTAATTGTCAAAGAGAACCAAAATATACTTTATGCGGAAAATCTCTTTTATGACAAAATAAACAACAAAATTTCTCCGTCTAAAGAAGGTAAACGTATAATGGATTTGCGTGATTACTCTGTGGCTAAATCCAATACAGAAAAGGAATATAATCGCATCTGTGATATAGTCTCCAGTGAAATTTTACGAATGAAAGAATACTTGAAACTGAATAAAATGAAGGAAGATTTTGAATGAAGAAAGACGAATACACCGAACTCAGTAACTTTTTGAACAAAATAAAAGATACTATCGCAAAATATGGTTATGATTACAGTACTAATTTTAAGCGTACTTGTAATGACAGTTTCTATTCTTTTTCAAGTTTGAATTTTGGTACTGAAAAGTGTAGTTCAGTCTATGTCTCAGGAAATGTTAGAACTGACTATCTCTCTATTGAGTATGATACTATGGTGTATTCTTTCCTTCCGTCAGGTAAACACTCCTTCTCTGTTAATACTGCTAGTTATAAAGTAGAAGATATAGATAAATTCAATTTCCAAAATCTCTCTCAATGGGCAGAAGCTCAATTTAATCTCCTTCAACTCTATAAGAAGTGTGAGAAAGAAAAGCTTATGAACAAGAAACTCTCTAATATGAAAAAGGACTTCTAATGAAATCACAGCTCTCTCAATCTCTCATAGACGAATTTAATTTAGTCAAAATAGACAGTGATGAAAAAAGAGGACTTGGTGTCTGTGGTAGGCCTGAATATGGATTTGGTGCCTTTACCCCAGAGTCTGGGCATTTGCTGTGGTTCTATGAGAATGGCAGTTTTGGAATGGCAAAGCAAATCTATATGAACACCGATTACTCGCACTTTTGGTGGGGTTATACTGGCTCTATAAATTTCCAAACTGAGAACGAAGTAAGAAACCATCTCTATCATCTGAGAGCTTCTATAAAGAAAAGAATCAAAGAAGGCAAAGAAAGATTAGCCCGACAGAAACTTATCAATATGCAAAAGGATTTTGTATGAAACACACTTATGAAGATTATTTTAATGCGGCTAAAGAAATTTTCCGACCTGATGCTCTATGTGACCATCACGGTTGGTATTTTGATTTAGATGGCGAAGTCATCTTTGGTCCTCGTTGTGGATATACTATCTTACAGTATGATAAAGAATACCTATTTATTCCATACAGACTAGAATTAGAAGGAAATGGCTGGATAAGACCTAAAGAGAAAGATAGAGATGAAACTGCTATGGATATAGGTAATTTTCGGAAAATTAAATCTCCTTCTCTCGCTCTATTCAAAAAAGAATGTTATAAGTATCTACAGCGAATTAAAGAACTTCAATTACAAATAAGAGAACAAAAGATACAAAAGGACTTCTAATGGACCCGCTACCAAAAGAAATGATGGATTTGTTAGATTTAGAACTGATAGACCCAGACCAATGTGAGTATGGGTTTAAAGGTTATTATCCTGTACTTGAGACACATCTATTGTGGTATAATGAAAACACTTGCGAATGGAAAATAGCAGAGAAAATTAAAATCTCTAAAAATCTATCTGGTTGGTATTACTATGGTGTGTTCCCAATGAACAACTCTGCCGCTATTGCTCAACACCTTATCAACCTTAAAAGACAAATAGATGACTCAATTCTCTATGTAAAAGAAGCAAAAATTAAGAACAAACTAAAGAAGATTAAAGAGGACTTCTAACTATGCTACCTTTCACAGAACTTCCACCTTCTCTAATAAAAGAACTCAGCCTATATGTGAGAACCAATACTCCTAATATATTAGAGTATGCGTTTAAAGATATAACTCAAAATAATAAAGCGTATAATTCTCACCTAATCTGGCACGATGAGTCAAACTGGTATGTTGCTCACGATATATACGTTTTCCAATCACCCGACAAATTTGAATGGTGCTATTTCTCTGCCGATACCATTTCCACTATTGAAGAAGCAAGACTTCAACTCATCAAACTAAAAACTAATTATATCCAAGCCGTTAAACGATATAAAGAATCTTTACAAATTCATCGCTTATCTAAACTTTCCGAGGATTTCTAAGGTTGCCTTAAGCCCTATGGTATTTATGGGAGAAATCTGCGACCGAAAAGTGCTTCATAATGTGGTACAACCACCGAGACTTTTGTTTGACCCACTTTGTGCGAAGTATTCAGTAAAATAAAAAATTTTTTTGAAAAAGCGGTATATATTGGAAAAACCTGGAGAAATTGTTATATTATGGCTATGATACTAAAGAAATATACAAGTAAAGACGAAGTAATCAAAGAATTATTAGAAAAGTGCCCCATATTGAAGCACCATAATGAAGACGATTTTTTCTATGAAATGGTATATTATGGGGAATTACCATTATTTTCTACAGATTGGAAGGAAGGTGATACATTTATAAGGTTATATTATCATAATGATACGAAGAGTTTTTATTATATAGCGAGGATTGGTGGAAAGGAAAAGAGAAAAGAATATAAGTGTGATTTATGGAATATGGATCAGGTTATAGAGCATTTTAATAAGGATATAGAAAAGAGCAAGAAGTGGCAAGAAAAGCAGAAAATGGAAAAGATTAAGGAAGATTTTTAAATATGAAGTTAATAGGTATAGAAAGGACGGATTTAGACAGAGCCAAGAAGGTATTGGCTATGTTACATAAGTTACAAACTATAGGTAATGAATTTGATAATTCCCAGATTAAAGTATATAATGAAAGGGGAAGTGAAATAGAAGATTGTTCATATCATCCAGATGATATAAGTGAAGGATGGTGTGAACAAGTATACTTTGTAACAATGAAGAAAGGGGATTTATATTATAATTGGATATGTTTTGTGGATAAGAACGATGGGTATCGCAGTTATGCCGGTTTATATCAAATTAAGCATAAAGAACTGTGCTTGACGAAGAACCTAGAAGCATTTGATTTAAATTGCAGTTATACAGAAAACCAGCGTATTGAAAAAGAAGTAAAGAATGATTGGGTAGATAAGAAGATATATAAGATTCATTTGAAGGTTAAGTGTAAGCATAAGACTATATTTGAGTGTTATACTGATCATTCGGACAGTTATTACCCAATAGGTATTCTTCACGATGATGTTACTAAATTGGAGTTGAAGTATGATAATGTCGCAAGATGAAGTAATGGACTTATTAAAAGAAAAGTTCAATATGGTAGAAACTAAGGACCGCGGGGGTATGCGATATCTGCGATTTGGGGAAGGTACGCAGTGGGTAGTAAGTTATGGGATGAATAAGTACTTATTGAGTATTCGTGAAAAGTACGAATGGCATTGGTTAGAACATAGAGATAAGAAGACTTGGGAATTAGAAAGTTATGAACTTATATGGGAAAATACCGCTTTTAAGATGGAATTATGCGATGATAATACTTTAATATACAAAGTCGGACAAATGCACTTAAAGTGGTTAGAATTGGAAAAAGAAATTAAGCAGAAGAAGTATGAAATGAAACTAAATCGTATTAAAGACGATTTTTAGGGTATTGAATGTTTAAGGAAATTTACTATTATTAAAACAAAAAGGATTTTTAATATGACTTGGAAAGAATTAAAAGACTGGTGTGCGAAGCACCAAATACAGCTAGGGTTTAACAGCATACGATTTGCCCAAATCCCAGAAACTAAACAATACTTTGAGCGCAGACCAAAGTGGGATGTTTTTGAATTTTCCGGTGATAATTTCAAACACAATGGAAGTTCGTTAATGAATTTTGAAAGATATGTTTGGACTATGAGTGGAAGAAAGACAGTCAAAGCACCAATTTTCTTTTATAAGCCAGCAGATTTAAGTAGTATAAGTAGTTACGATGTAGATTTGTTTTTGGAAAGGGGAAAGATTCCTTCTCAATTTTTCCGCAGATGGAGTAGTGAACCAGTTCCTATATATACAGTGGAAGACTTAGAAAAGGCTTATACAGAACTATTAACTTATTTGAAGGTATGTAAAACATTACAAAATTCTCAGGATTTAAAAAATTGGACGGATCAGTACAAACAAAAAATAGCGGACCTGGAAAGGATAAATGGCGAAATCAAAGACATAAAAAAGAAGTACAAACAAAGTTTCTGTAAACAAGCAAACATCGCAAACGATTTTTAATATAAGGAGATATAAAAATGGATGATATAAAGGAAAAACTCTTAACTGCCGCACAAGATGGTGCTTTGGACGCAGCTGAAGTTGTAGAGCAGTTACTAATGTATATTGACGCAGATACAGTCCAAGACATTGTTGAAAAAGAAGGATGGGATGAAGCGTGTGGCATTGGTTTGAGTGACTCAGACGAAGAATACTAATTGTAAACATCTTTTTACACAATTTAAACGGTTTGTCCATTGACAAGCCGTTTTTTTATTACTATATTATAATACGAAACGAACAACAATAGAGGTTACAATGGTAACAGAAGGAATTGAACGATTTAACAAAATCGTAATGCTCCTGGGTCTTTATGTGGATCAGAACTCCCAGGCGATTTTGGCTGACCCGGAACGGATGAAACACGAACCGGTTATGGCTTATGTCAATGAAGATAGTTTCCTGAACAATTCAGGCTATATTCTGTCTATGATTGATGAATGCGTTTATGCGTGTTTGGAAACTGTAGAAGATATGCAGGATAGCCTGGGGAATAAGGATTTTGTCTTCAATGGATGTGTTCCGGCGTGGACCTACACAGATGAAATGTTGTGTGAACATTTGGGTGAACTGTGTAAGGAATACAAGGCTCATTTCCAAAAGAAACGTCTCGCTGCGTTGATGGAAGATTTCTAATGTAAAAATCATTTTACAAAACTACCCATTGACAAGGCAGAAAACAGAAACTAAATTTTAACTTGTAATTTTTAACTAACTGAAACAATCACCATAAAACAAAAGGAAAAAGAATAAATTATGGATATTCAGACTCTCAAGATGGTTCTCGCAGCAACCCCTAACTCTCACACCGTAATGTTGAAGGGCCCTCATGGCATCGGTAAGACCGAAGTCATTCGCTGGCTCGCAAAGAATGTATGGCACCAGGAATGTATTGAATTCCAGGCCTCCCAGATCTCCGACGTGGGTGACCTTATTGGTCTTCCTCGCATCAATTCCGAAACTGGTGAAACCGAATTCGTCCCGCCATATTGGTATAAGAAGGACGAACACGGCAACCCGCTCCCGGTAACTCTCTTCCTGGATGAAATCAACCGTGGTACTACTCTCGTTACCAATGCTATGATGCAGCTTGGCCTTGACCACAAGATTTTGAACTTCAAGCTTGCTCCAGGCTCTCACGTCATTTGTGCCATCAATCCGGGTGACGATGGTAATTATGATGTTGAAGAATTTGACCCGGCAAAGATGGACCGTTTCGTTGTGTACAATTTCACTCCGACTGTTCAGGAATGGCTTGACTGGGCAACTGAAGCCGGTGTGAACCGCGTTGTCACGGGTTATATCTCCCAGTACTCTGGTGACCTTGACCCATATTCCAACGCCCAGGCTAGCAAGACCGCTGGCAAGAGCTTTGATGGTATTCTCCCATCCCGCCGTACCTGGGTTCATTTCGCAAACTTCCTTGATATGGCAACAGAAAAGGGTTTGTTTGAAGGCAACAAGGGTCTCGGTATTCTCCAGGAATCCTGCGCCGGTTATGTGGGTCAGGCAATCGCAGCCAAATTCAAGACCTACTATGCTCAGCATGGTACCGGTATGGATGCTAAGGCTCTTATGGAGTCCAAGGACTTTGAAAAGGAATTTGGCTCCAAGGTAGAAAAGCTTTGCAAGAAGTCCAAGATTGAGGCAGTACAGCTCGGACAGTCTGTGTGCCAGTATCTCCACGAACAGGAGAGCAAGATGGGTACGCCAGATTCTCCGACCGAACTCGGCAAGAAGTACGCAACTAACTACTACTACTTCCTCACCCATCTCGCCAAGGAAATCCAGGTGGAAGTGTACACGAACGCAGTAGAAACTGCTCGTGAAAAGAAGCAGAAGTGGACGAAGTTGGTCGGTAAGAGCTGCCCAATCCGCGTCAAGGACGAAACTGGTATGGAAGTGAACGCACTGAACGCTCTCTATACTAGCATTGTCCGTATCCAGAACGAATTTAAGTAATCTTAATTCGTTTTGGGTTCGCCCAAATTTCCTTATTGGTGGTTGAGGGTGGTTTTCTCAACTAAATGGGAAAACCACCTTTTTTCTTTGTAAATTTTATTTTACCCAATTTGGATTGACATACGTCTCACAATTTACTATATTAGACTATACGAAAACGAAAACTAATTTAAGAGGTACAAATTTATGGCTCTAATTCAAATTTCATCTAATCTTCCGAAGGACGAACTCGCCCAGCTTTATAAGGAAGATAACAAGAAATATATGGAACTGTGGGATGAATGTAATTCCAAGTCCGAACAGCTCATCACTTCCGCGGTGAAGTTGATGCAATTTGAGCCGGCGGTTCTCACATACTTTGGTTTGTGCGATTTAAAGCCGGTCAAGGACCCGCAGGTCACTCTCCGACTGAATTGCCGGGGCACTGGTAGTGCTATCAATATGGAATATAACCCGATTTGGTTGAACAAGATTCAGGAATGTTCCATTTTGGCTTACATTATGTTTAGTGAATGTTTGCGAATTGCTTTGCACCACATCACTACTCGTAAATGCTACCCGCTCCAGATTTTCAAGAAGGCATCCGACTATATCTCGTTTGACGAAAATCAGCGTTCTGTGTTGAATACTCACAAGCAAGAAGTTATGCAGATGCTCCAGGAATTTCCGAACAAGGCAAAATTCCGTCAAGAAACCGCTAAAATCAAGTTCAACGAAGAAGACCACTGGTTCCTTGAAAAGGTGTTCTCTATGTTGATGGATTGCGCTGAAAAGCAAAGTGGTGGCGGACAGAGCGGACAGGGACAGGGTCAAGGCCAGGGACAAGGCCAAGGTCAGGGTCAGGGTCAGCAGCAGGGTCAGGGACAGGGACAAGGTAATGGACAAGGCCAGGGCAAGGGAAACCAACAGGGTAAGGGCGGAAGCGGAAACCCGACGAAGGATGCATTGGATGAGTATTTTGACGGCTCCCAGGACGCAGCTGAAAAGGCTACGGAAGGTTGGGAAGAAAATACTCTGGTAGACCAGGAAATCCAGGAAATCACTCACCACATTGCAGAAAATGCTTCTCAGTGGGGTAACATTAGTGGTGGTTTGCTCCAGGCAATTCTTGCTGCCAATACTCCGAAATTTGACCCGAAGACGGTGCTGAAGAGATTCAAGGCGAACACAGTGGATAAGTACACTGAAGATACCCGTATGCGACCAGATCGCAGAAAGGGATTTGATGTTCCTGGTAAGAAGCACAAATTCCGTTCTCGCATTTTGGTGGCTATTGACTGCTCCGGCTCTATGGACGATAAGGACGTGGAACGTGGTTGTGCGATTGTGAACAAGTTCGTAAAACACGCTGATGTGTCCTATTGTTTCTGGGATGGTGTTTGCGGCCCATTCACCGAACAGAAGCAGAAGAAGTCCGACTTCAAGCTGATTGGTCGCGGATGCACGAACCCTGAATGCGTTCTTGAAGCAATTAAGGAAAGAAAGGCGAAATTTGATGGTATCATCTATTTCACTGATATGGGATTTGATTTCCCGAAGCCTGAACATTTCTTCAAGAAAATCTTTATGATTTCCACGCCAGGTACTGAGAGTTACATCCCGGATTGGTGCTTGTATCATCTCACTACCGAACAGCTCTTCTCCATTGAAGAATAGTTAGTTTGTTGTACCTCCCGAGAGGGTTGGGTGTAACAACCTAACCCTCTTTTTCATAGGAGTTCTAAATGAGTTACGCAGATGAAAGAATTAAACATTTATGCGATACTGCTATAACAAATGCCCAAAACATTAAAGTAGCAGTTGACAAATTAACTACATTACAGTTCCCAGGACAATTTGATTGTTTTGACATTATTGGAAACCTTCAAAGCAAACCGAGAATTGAATGTAAAATCAGATTCACAAACGGTGGAATGTATGACGCAAGTATAAGAATTGGCACGGTTAAGAATAACACTAGATATAGTTTTTATTACAACCCTGCCTACTCTGGTGCTGGATATGCGAATGTTCCCGACTGGTGGCATATACAGAGTGAATTTGAAGCTAAGTGTAAGAATTTGACTTTTGAACAGTTACAGAAGTTGGTTACTAAATTTAGCAAATGGATGGAAGTAAGCGAAACAGCTAAAACCATGCAGGAATATATCAAAGAAGCTAAATTAGCAAAAGACTTTAAATAACGAAGATCAAAAAAATCAAAATTATTACATTTACCCATTGACAAATAGAAAATTAAATACTATATTTGTCTATGTAAACAAAATGATTGTGTAGCGGTTAAAAAACCAATACCAATTATTTTGGATGTGTTTAACAAAAGAATCAAAAAACAGGAATTAAAAGTTATATATACAATATAAGGAAAAAAGAAATTATGATGATGCTTAAGTCCCACATTTGCCTCGCCCAGGATTGGTTCGCCATTGACGAACGATTTGAAGGTGCAGTCGCAGGCGAATATAGATGTTCTCCACAGGCATTTGATTAGTTATAATTTTCCGGCGTAACAAATTAAATCCTGTGGAACAAACCACGGGATTTTTTCTTTTATGGTGCTATCGTCTAGTTTGGTTAGGACATAAGAATTTCACTCTTAAAACTCCGGTTCAAATCCGGATAGCACTACGAATATGGTACATTAGAATAGTGGTTAGTTCGCTGCCCTTTCAAGGCGGAAACTCGGGTCCGACTCCCGAATGTACTACGAAAACGGGCCATTAGTTCAGTTTGGTAGAACGCCTGCCTTGCACGCAGGATGTCAAGGGTTCAAATCCCTTATGTGTCCATAAACTTGGGTCAGTAGTTCAGTTGGAAGAACGCTTCATTAGCACTGAAGAGGTCACGGGTCCGAATCCCGTCTGTATCCACTACTTGCCGCTGTAGCTCAGTTGGTAGAGCGGAGGCCTGAAGAGCCTCGCGTCGGTGGTTCAATTCCACCCGGCGGCACTAACAAATTATCCATAGGCATAACGACTGGTTCCGTTTGCCACTCTGATAAGGTGGAGACTGATGGTTCAAATCCATCCCTATGGACTAAAATGGATTCATAGTTCTAACTGGCTAGAACACCAGCTTGTCACGCTGCGAGGTTGCGGGTTCAAATCCCGCTGGATCCGCTAAATAGGAGTATGATGTAACGGTAGCATGGCAGTTTCCAAGTCTGTTCGTCTGGGTCCGAGTCCTGGTACTTCTGTTAAACTGGTAAACACACTTGACTTGATTTATAAATACATTATGAAAATATATAAAAATGCTAAAGATTGGAATTGTAAATTTTGTAATGCGATTATTAAATCAAGAAGAGCACTTTACAAACATTATAAAGAATGTGAAGAAAAGAAAAAATTACCATTAGATACACTTGGCAGAATAAAAACTCCTGGTATAGGTAAAAAATCTGCTGAAACATTTAAAAAGAAAGTAGAAAGAGGAGAAGCAAAATATACTGGTCATAAATTAACTGATGAACAAAGAAAACATTTATCCGAAGTAAGACAAAAATACTTAGAAGAAAATCCAAATCACGGAGTTAAATGGTATACTGTAGATGGAATAATGGTTCAAGGTACTTGGGAAAAGAAATTTGCAGAATACTTATGTTCAAAAAATATAAAATGGGAAAGAAAAAAATTAACATATAAAACAACACATAAATATACTCCCGATTTTTATTGCCCTGAACAAAATGTTTACTTTGAAATTAAAGGATTTAGACGAGATAGAGATTTATATAAAATGTATCTGGTATTAGAAGAATACCCAGATATAAAAATAAAAATGATTGAAAAAGAGGAATTAGATAACTTAGAAACGATAGATATATTTAATTTACCAAATTTTAATGAAAAATATAAGTTTGAAGATATAGACCAAACTAAATTCATTAACATTTGGTAATAAACGCCCGGTATCCGAATTTGGCATAGGAACCTGACTTAGAATCAGGGATTTGTGGGTTCGAGTCCCACCTGGGCGATTATGGAGGTATGCCGGAGCCTGGCTTATCGGACCTGTCCTGAAAACAGTGGGTGAGAAATCACACGAGGGTTCAAATCCTTCTACCTCCTCTAAATGCTCCCGTAGGCTAATTGGATAAACCACTAGGCTACGAACCTGGTATTCCTGGTTCAAGTCCAGGCGGGAGTACGAACAAATTATGCACCTATGTTGTAGTGGTAGCAAGCGACTTTACCAAAGTTGAAGCTCCGGTTCAAATCCGGATAGGTGCTCTAAAAAGATTACTGTGGTGGAGGATACGTCGCCATTTAAATAAATTTCCACAGTAATCTCTATGCACTCATGCCTAGAGCCTGGACGAATAGGACGGTCTGCAAAACCGTTGGGAGAAATCCCCGCGTTGGTTCAAATCCAACTGAGTGCTCTAAATGCTCCATTAACTCAGTTGGTAGAGTAGCTGACTCTTAATCAGCGAGTCCAAGGTCCGAGTCCTTGATGGAGCACTACTTCATCCCCGGTGTGGTGTAATTGGTAGCACGCAAGTTTGTGGCACTTGTAGTTCGGAATCGTTCTCCGGCATTGGGATAAATTACTGTTCGTTAGTATAACGGTAGTACAGGTGACTCTGAATCACTTAATGTTGGTCCGATTCCAGCACGAACAATTATTGCAGGAGTATCGGCATACACACGAAGCTCATATCTTTGTGGCAGTGGGGTCGGCACCCATACCTGCAACTAACTCTCCTTCGCCTAGCTGGTTATGGCACCTGGTCTATTATGGTAAGTTATAACATGTAAAATAGCTGTATATAAATAGAATGAGTATGAAAATAGAGTATAAATGGTCTTGTAAATACTGTGAATTTATAGGAAAAACTAGAAAAGAACTTCAAACACATCATAAAGAAATACACAATTTTACACGATATAATTTTCCAGCATGGAATAAAGGTTTAACAAAAGAAACTTGCGATAAAATTAAGAAAGCAAGTGAAAAACTAAGTAAAAGTACTAAAGGAAAGAAAAAACATAAAATGTCTGCTGAAGGAAGAAAACATATTTCGGAAGCACGCAAAAAATATATTAAAGAACATAATGGTATTTGGTGGAACTCTAGAAGTAAATGTAAAAGGTCTTATGCAGAAGAATGGACTAAAAAGATTTTAGAAAATGAAGTAAAAGATAATACATTTCGTGAAGAATTCCATATTGGTAGATGGTTTCTTGATTTTGCTTGGCCTGAAAAGAAAATTGGAATTGAAATTGACGGTGCCCAGCATGAATGGGCCGATAGAAAGAAAAATGATGAAGAAAAAGATGAATACTGTAAATCCCAGGGTTGGAAAATTTTAAGATTAAAATGGTCTGATATATGTAATAATACCCAGCCAGCAATACAAATAATTAAAGAATTTGTTTTAAACTCTGAAATAATAGATTATGATTTTAAACCAAAACCAAAATATATTAAAAAAGGTTATTATCATATACCAGAAGAAACTTGGAAAGAAAGAAAAGAAAAAATTTTAAATTCTGGTGTTAATTTAACAAAATTTGGCTGGCAAACGAAAGTATCTAAATTAACTGGTTTAACCAAACGAATTATTTACCAAACTATTAAACATTTTAAAAATGAATTTGAACATTTAGTATTTAAACGAAAATAAGTCCTATTAGTGTAACTGGCTAACATAGATGACTTCCACTCATCTGTTGCGGGTTCAAATCCCGCATAGGGCTCTAAAAACCAAAGATCTAAAAAATAAAAAACTTTTACACATAAAGTAATAATTACTATATTTGGCTATTGACATTTGAAAGTCTATTTCCTCGGAACGAAGTACAACTCAATGCCACTATCGGTAGAGGGATAGCCATTTTGTGTAGAAGTTCGTACACATCTGAATGAAAGAACATCGTAGTTAAACCTAGCAAGTTTAACATATAGCCGCCTTGGTTGAATAAGATGTAGCTGGAGTACAGGAAGACCGACCCATAAGCTTATTCGTAAATCCCACAGAAGTGATTCTTCATACGTTATACCAAAAAGAATCTAAGCTTCAGTTGAACCTAAGTAGGCTGAAGTTTCAAACTTCCCAGTTGCCCAAAAAGATTTAATTCTCCTTTATAGAAAATAAAAAACATTTGAAGGATAATCCTTCAAATGTTTTTGTTTGCGATAGCAAACTAGATTATTCTAAAAATTCATCTAATTCATTTTTAATTGTTTCTTTAAATTTACTTAAATACAAATCATTCTCATAAATGCTCTTGAATTCAGTTAAAGTACATTTCAAGTAATCTTCTGTATTTGTTAAAATTCCATTAAAGGTAGTCTTATATACCGGGACCTCTTTTTTATCTGATGAGTCTTCTGTAAACTTTTGTAAATACGGGTCATTATCATAGATTGACTCAAAGTTAATTAAAACTGCATTATTATTTGTTAAGAAGCCATCAAAATTAGTCATAGATTATGTATGTAAAGAAAAAGTTACATAAAAGGTATTGACAGCGCAGTTTAAATAATCTATATTTTCTTTAGAAATTAAAAAGGAGTACAACAATGCAAATAACTGTATCAGATTGGCAAGAATCTTCGGGTTGGGACCGTTATGGCAAAGGTGTCAAATTTCGGCACATAAGTTATGAAGGTGTAACTTGCGTTCAGCGGATTGAAACAGATGGTGTTAAACACTACGAATTCTTCAATAAACAGACTAGGTATAAAATCAACGACTTTAGTAGTCCGCAGATGCAAGCTGTTGAAAAGATTTTGTACTTCATTCAGCACGAAGATACATTTCAAGATGTAGTAGAAGAAGGTAAATAAAATTTTACAAGAAAAACTGCGTTAGTTATTGACAACTGCGCAGTTTATTTCTATATTAAAAGAAAAACAAGAGGTACAAACTATGAACGAATACATCCCTAATGGTTACACGAACTGGACAGAATACAACCGCGCTATGGCTCGTAAGGAAAAGAGAAAGTACATTCTCCAGGGTGTTGTCGGTATGGTTGTGTTCTTTGGTTTGATTTTCTTGGATGGCTTTATTAACCTTCAAATGGGACTTTAATCTAAGGAGAAACCGGAATGAACATCAATAAGAACATCGTTATGCAGTTGCTTTCTGTGATGGGCTGCGAAATCAAGGGTTTCAAGAACGAACAGACGAATGTTACTGGTCTTGCGATTTACAAGAATAATGGCAAGATTGGTGAAGTCAAGGACGAAGAAGTTGATTTGAAGGTTAATGGCAGGATGCTCCATTTGAAGTATGATAAGTGCCAGTATACTACTTTCGTTACACTCTTGAACCAGAACAAGTTGGGGTAAAAATATGGCAAAGCGTCATCGTAGAACTAAGGCAGAAATGGCAATAGCCCGCGCAGAGAAGGCAGAAAAGATTGCCAAAAAGTTCCAGGCAAAGATTGACAAGAAACTTGACGAACATCCGCAGGTTTTGGGTATGCGTCCGGTTGACTTTCAAGTCTCGGATCCCAATGACCCGAATCAGTATGAATTTAGTGAGTTTGTGGGATCTGAGCAAGAATGTTTGAAGTTTATGGAAAAGCATCCTGAACACGATTATATCGGTAAGGTTCCATATCTTTATGAAGGTTCCAAGTATCGTATAACTTACTGGAAGAAGGTGTAAGAATGGTTTATCATATTGTAAGTAATGACAAGTATTTGATTGACGTGATTTCTGTACCTCATCTCGGTGCTCCAGGTATGCTCGGTCGCCGACCGATAGTTCGCTCATACGAATTTGAATGGGGTTATAGTTTTAAGGACCGAATAGAATTTGAAGATTGCCCAATGTTTGAAGATGTAAAGAAGGCATTGGAAGCACGAAACATTAACTTTGAAGTAGTAACAGAAGTATGTTAATAACTGCAATAAAAAGGAAATTCAAAATGGGAATTTTTAAGAATATAGGTAAGATAGAGGAACTAATTGAAGCTAATGTTCCTGGTTCGTGGGTCATTTACCATAATGCTTTGTATGTAAAGGATTTACCGGAAGATTGGAAGAAGGCCATGCTTCAATTCGGATATAGCGAAAAGGCTCCTATCTTTGGTGTTGATTGGAATGATCCGGAACATCCTGATAAAACCTATGTTTTGGTCTGTGTTGGTTATGGTAAGCAGGTAGACAGTAAAGGTTTCAAAAATCTGCTTTATCGTGACGTTGATAGAGACTGGAGATTCACCTGGACAATAGACGAATGTGGTGGGGATCTGAACAAATTCAAGGAGAAGTTAGATTTCTGTTATCGTAGGCTCCAGGAGTTTTTTATGTTTATGAAAATTTACCTTCGTGAGAGGGAACAAATGGTAAAGCTCATTAACATATCTTATGATGAGGTTATTGAGAAGACTGACTCATTGTAAATTTCTTTTTACACAAAAATACACAAAATTCATTGACAAGACAGTCTAAAATAACTATATTTAAACTGTAAACAAAACAAAACCACAAAACAAGAGGTACTAATTATGAAGAAGACCAACACCACCACCAAGAAGATTTCCACCCTCAACACCAAGAAGGTTTCTATGAAGAAGACTGTCAAGACCGCAGAAAAGAAGACCCATTATGAACCGGCTCCGCTCACCGACGCCGAACACGCTGACATTCAGGAACGCCTGATGAAGCATCGCCTTTGTATCAAGAGCGGTAAGAAGCATGCCCGTGTGTATCGTTTCAAGGGTTACAAGGACCACAAGATGATTACTTCCCCGGACTTCGTTTATGTTATCCAGGCGGATGACTACCGTGCTAACCCGGACCAGGTCATCGCAGATGTTGTCAAGAAGTCCGAACAGGTCATGACCAAGCGTGATAAGAAGATCAAGAATGACGAATATGAACGCAATATGGTGCGTGTTGAAGAAGAACTTCTTATGAACAAGTCCATTGTTATGCAGTGGAAGGTTTCCAAGCACGTCTATTTCCGCAAGATTAACCACATCTGCACCGATCGCAACATCCTTGCTGAACTTGACGAATATAGCAAGAACAACGGTCCGTTCGTCACCAACCGCCTTCGTGCTACCAAGGATGGCAAGCACCTTGAAATCTTCCGCAAGTTGGTCCGCATTTTTGAAGAAACCGAAAAGAATGTGCCGGACTACGACTGGAAGAGCTTCCGTTACATCACCAAGAATGGTCAGGTTGTGTGTGCCTACTCTTACAAGGACTATGAAAAGCTCAAGACCGTGTCCTTCGCCCGTGGTATCAACGATAAGTTTGACGTCAACCTCAATGTTGAGACCTATCTTGACGAATTTGGCATTGACGCCTAACCGAAACTAAAACGGAACGGGTCCCGGAAACGGGACAGTTCCTTTCTTTTTATAAGGAAAACAGAAATGAGAGATGCAAATCGTTTGGACCCGTTGTATGAATACCTCAAGCAAGTTCATAAGCAGAACTTCCCTGATTGGAGATTTTGGCAGTTCATTGTGAATTTTGAACGCTGGTATGGAATAGACCCGTTTTACATTGAAGACGATAAGGTCTATGAAAAAATTGAGAACTTTGTCTCAGCAATGAAAGTTCACGATAAATTTATTTCAAAGAAAAAATAAAAAACTATTGACAAGTGGATTTTAAAAATCTATATTTAATTAAGAAAACTTAGAAAAAGAGGTAAATAAATGCTCGTAAAATCAGACGAAAAGCCGTTTAACATTTCTTGTGATTTCCAGGATTGGACATTGGATGACCCGAATCCTGGTCGCCGCGAATTTTTCGCAACCGTTATGGATGCGATGGAAAACAATGAATCTGGGTTCGCCACTTTCTCTGTTGGTGTGCCGATGGAAGAAGGTGTTGGTGGTTATTTCACTAATACTTTGAATTTGGACCAGATCAACCTTCCACGAATTGCTGTCCCAGACATTGCGACTAAAACCATTAAGTTCGTGGACGAAAAGGTTTCTGCTGACTTTATGAAGGAACATCCTGATTATGAACCAATGACTGCTGAAAAGGCTTTTGCTATTTTCGTTCACGAAGCATGTCATTTCCTTCATTTCTCCCGTGACCAGGGCGAATTTACTAGCCCGCTTATGAAGGGCAAATCCTACACGATGGAACAGCTCATTCATTCACCGAAGGTCCGCCGCGAAGCAGAATTTGAAGCTGGTTATCGTTCTGTTTATTACAATGCTATTCACCGCTTGTATCCTGAGGGTGACCGCACTATCCTTGAAACCAACATTACGAATATGATGAACTACGATAAGCAGAATCAGAGCCGTGAATGGTGGGATAAGTATCGTGAAATCATTAAGCCTTGGATGAAGGACCTTCGTGACGAAAAGGGACATCTGGTTCTTGACAATCAGGGCAAGGTTGTTAAGAGTGGTGAAGTTGAAGATTTGGATTCATACAGAGCATTTGTGGATGGACTCATTTCCAAGGTTGAAAAGTTCACAGAATGGGCAGATCCGAAACACGAAATCAAGGGTGTGTTGGACTATGAACTTGCTACGGTTGCTGAAACTCCTGTTGATGACGAATTGGAAAAGGCTATCGCACTTATTCGTGCCCGTGGTTTGAATGTAACCAAGGACGATGGAACCAGTGTGGATGCCGACCCGAATGACAATCTCCAGGCACAAACTGGTGTGGACCCGCAGCTGATGCAACAGATGCAACAGACCGCAAAGAATTTGGGTCAGGCCATCAATAACGCACAGTCTAATGGAATTGGTCTGGAAAACTCTCCCGATTTCATTAAGAACTTCATTGACTTGAATGATCAGCTTGCTGCTAGCGGATTGTGTGACGATGGCTCGGACGATGACGATGACAATTCAAACGGTTCTGAATATGACTTTGGTTCACTCTCACCGGCTCCTGTTGGTGATTTGAATTGTGAAGTTGAAATTGTTGAGAACGATGGCACCGACACAAAGACAGTAATTGGAAAGGTCAATGTTACACTAACACAACCTGAATTTGTGGATTTGTTGAATGGTTATAAGTATTCCAAACAGGATGAAGAAGCCGTCTTTGACAGAATGTTTTGCGATACTCTAACTGATGCTGTAGAAACGCAGTTGAATGTTCAGTATGGTGATTACGATTTTGGTGATACTGTAGCAACAGACCAAAATGGTAACAAGTATTACATTAACAATCCCTGGTTTTAACAACTAATAAGGAGTAAAGAAATGGTTACAATTTATCACGAAGAATTTTTGAAGACTGCCGACCAGAAGATTAAGGAAATCAACACTCTTAATCAGGCTGGGAAGAAGGTTGAAGCCGCCAAGGCTAGTTTGGAATTTGCGAAGTTCAAGGTCGCATATTACGAACAGTTTGTCAGTGGCTCAGATCCCATCACGAATTATGAAAAGATTTATGATGACGATTATTACTGGGCTTTGATTGGTTTGGCAAATGCCCGTGATAAGTGTATGGATTTGGGTATCTACGAATAGTTTTTCCTTCCTTTTATTTGGCAGGACTGGCTCGTTACTGGGTCAGTTTTGTTGTTTTAGTATAGTTAATTGACCAGATTAAACTGCCACGTACCGCTCAAGTACTGCGAAAGTGGATTGTAAACTATATTTTACACTATTTTTATTGACAATAATCGCAGTTTTAACTATATTTACTATGTAAAAAAGAAAATAAGAGGTTAACAATATGGCAATTACGAAAGAACAAGAAATGAAGGTTTGGGAATACATCAACAAATTCAATGAACAAAACTCACCTAAGCCTGGTACTCGTTCCTGCGTTCAAATCTCTTGCTGGTCTAAGTATCTCCGCAAGCAACCGAATGGTGCTATGTTTTCTATCACATTCAAGGAAAACTTCCACGGTCAAGAAAAATTTTCTAAACTTGAATATGTATCTGCTGAACAGATGCTCACCTACTTGGAAATTCACACTCGCTAATAAGGATTGAACTATGGCTAAAAAGATTGTAATTGAATTATGGGTTGAACCCTTGACTAAGTCCGGGAACTACTTCAATTTCTTGGATAATGTGGATGAATTTATAGCAGGAATCGCAAAGAATGGTTTGTCAGGCATCGGCGAAGAAAGCTATGACTTGGACATTGTAGATACTGACGCAAGGAGAGGCTAATGTTTAAAGACGATGACGAAATGGATTTTGAAGATTTCAAGCGAAATCTGAGCAAGGACCCTATGGGTGAATACGAACAGGACGAACTCCTGGAATCGTGCCGTAAGAATTTCCCTGAGAAGATCCGAAACAAAGAAGCTCAAAAGATTTACAACGAAGCTATCAACGAACAAGGTCCCAAAAAGATTTTCAAAATGATTACTGATTTCAAGTATGCGTTTGCCGATGATAAGACCGACGCAGAAGAAGATGTAATGATGAGAATTGCTTCTCGTCTCGGTATGAATTTGAATGAAATGCTTTTTGACCGAATGGTGAATGACCAGCTGAAGTGTACCGATGGTGTGAATGGGGCTTTGGTGATGTCACTCGCAGTTGCTAATAAGGGTAAATGTAAGGACCCGGAACTCCAGCGCTATTTGATTGACAAGTTCCCGAAGATTAAGCGTCATTTCGGTAAGTGCGGTGAACTCGCATTTATGGCTTTCTGTTCACAGTTAATGATGTATGAACACTTTGTGGATGAAATGATTTTCAAGGAAAAGGTTTACACAGAAATTGCTCAAATTGAACGTGAACCTATTCCGGAGAAGAAGTAATGAAACCAGCACTATCTGCTTGTAAAGATGTAATTAACATACTTACACAGTATACAGTTAATAACACCGACATTTTCATTATGAAAGGTTGGGAACTTTATGAATGGAATAATTACGAATCTTACAAAGACTATGAAGCACACAGACAACTGGTGGAAACTATACTTCCGATTTCACTTGAAGTTCATGTAGCCCGTATAATGCCTATCTGTTTTATACCACAAGAATCTTCATGTACTTTAAGGGATTTTGCGTTTTGGGGACCTGGAGATCAGTATGGGAACAAGCCATATTATGTTGTGAAGTTCCGACATTGGGTTCCAGCATTAGGTGGAAGTATTCGTTTTGAAACATATAATGTAGAAAACCTAAAAGCCGCCAAGGAACTCATTGACGATTATTGTAAACTGCCAATTAAGAGTAAGGCGGACACCTACAAGTATAAGGACAAAATTGAGGCTTTTATTAACAAATGGGAAAAGCTAAGTAAAGAATTATACAGAAAAGTACAAATGGGTCAAGATTTCTAAAAAATTTATTATATATACTATATGAATTTAATAATTAATACACAAGTTAGATTGCCTAAACACTATTTGGAGGATAGCGGTATTTCTGTTGTGTAAGTAATTATTTTATTCTAGAAGGAGAACAGGATACCGCGACATAAAAAATGTTGCGGTTTTTTGTTTAGAAAAATTTACAATAAAATTAACAAAATGGGATTGACAAGGAGGTAGTTAGTTACTATATTTTAACCTGTAATTGAGAATGAATTGAGCCGAGAGCTTGATTAGTAGATTGAAAATTTGCGTTGTGGTTTATGTTTGCTGAAGTGGCGATGAGTTATTGAACAGAAACAATAAACCCAATGTAAATTACAATTTACAAAAAAATCACTAAAAGCGGTTGACAAACCAAATAGATTTTTCTATATTAGTGAATACAATGAGATTGGTTCGTGAAACCAATTAGTTGATTGAAAAAACGGCTTTTTGATGTGATTGGTAAACAGCACAAGGCATTGATATGCTGAAACTGCTACCATTCACAAATGTTCAAAACTATGGGACTGACGAAAGTGACTACACCCAAATGGCAATTATCCCAGGGAAGTGTGTAGTTGTGGGAAGAGCCCTGAAAAATGTGGAATATCCTTCTTGAAATTCCACCATAGTTTAGCAACCCAACTTAGTTGTTAAATGATTTTGAAATTGCAGGATTCCATAGTAGTGAATTAATCAAACTGAATGAAAGAACAAGATGCTATGTGATGTTTCATTTAAGTGATTTGTTTGAACCGAGAAGGAACAACTCGTAAAACCAAACGGATTTGTAACTCAGTTGGTAGAGTACCACACTTTCACAAATGGAAGCTTTCATTGGAAACGATGAAATGAACACTACCCTAAAACGGTGAACGCTCAACATTGAATAAATGCTGCCAACGCCGTGCTAAATCATACATTTAGTATGTAAATGTGTAGAGACTGTAGAGGTAGAACCTAAAACTAATGGTTATGGTTATAACACAGTCCAGACTACAAACATTCTTATGAATGGTAACGAAAGTTATAGTAGCAGGTAATGTGGGAGTCGCGGGTTCGAGCCCCGCCAAATCCATTATTAAAAATGAAAAATTGAGGGACAACTGGCTCTAACCAGCTGACAAGATTTCTCAACTTGTCTAACCTCATAAATAAAATGTTGTTAGAGCAACATTAAAGATAAAAGGAGATAAAATGAATTACGAAAAGATATATTATAAGATTATAAACAGAGCAATTTTTGAAGAAAATTTTGGACTTAGATATAAAGGTAATGGTTCTTATTATGAATCACATCATATAATTCCAAGATCACTTGGTCGGTACTGATGAATCAAAAAATCTTGCATTATTAACTTCAAAAGAACATTATTTGTGTCATTGGTTACTTGTTAAAAGAAATGAAGTTGGTTCAGTAGCTAGAAAGAAGATGATAAAAGCTTGGTTTATAATGGCTGCTGTTGGTGATACAAATAGACCAACAATAAATATGAATACTTATGCTAAGTATAAAGAAGAATTTAGTTATGTTATGTCTGAATCACAAAAAGGACATAAAAATTCTCAATATGGTAAACATTGGTACACAAATAGAAATACAGGTGAATGTAAACGATTTAAAGAAAACCCTGATGAAACTTGGATTTTAGGAAAAAATTGGTTTGAAAACCAAAAAATTTATTCTTTAAAAACGAAAAAACCAGGTTATACTATTAAAGGTTTTGAATTTTATAAAGAAAAAATTAAAAATAATGCTAAGGTTAATGAACTGTGGACAAAACAAAAATGGAATGAATTTCATAACTCAGATTGTGAATCTATACATGATTTTTATTTAAAAGGATTATGTGAATTTTCTTGGGTGGTTTTAACTAATAGATTTAAACAATTTATTCCAATTTATATTAAAATTGCTGTACAAGGAAAAATATTTAGTCCAGATAAAACTTTGATAAATGTATATGAATAAAATGTAATTTTTAGAGAAAATCAAATCAAGCGGGATGTTAGACTGTTACTTCCGAAACAGATGATTCGTCCCCGCCCGTCTAAAAGATGAATGTGAAGGCCACCGGCGCTGCTCCGAAAAATGCAGGATGATTTGACAAAATGGAAAACGGGGTATAGGCTAACCTGGTTAAGTCGCTCGGCTTGGGACCGAGAGATTGCTGGTTCAAATCCAGCTATCCCGACGAATATGAAATGCGAATGTTGTGGAAAAGAAATACTTTCCATATTTGGTTCAGGACGATTTTGTTCTAGAAGTTGTGCGAACGCAAGAAAACACACTGAAGAGCAAAAACAGAAAATTTCTAGGAAATTAAAACGATTACCAGATAAATTTTGTTTAGATTGTCACTCCAAATTGGAAAGAAGAAATAGTACTGGATACTGTCAAATATGTTGTAGAAAACATAGGAAAATTTCTGATACTCAAAAAGAAAAACTTCGTAAAATTCAACTTGAAAAAGTTCAAAATGGAACACATAAAGGTTGGGCTACACGAAATATAAAATCTTATGCGGAACGATTTTTTGAAACTGTATTAAATAATAACAAAATAAACTTTAATCGTGAAAAGAAAATAGGAAAATACTTTTTAGATTTTGTTATAGGAAATATAGATTTAGAAATTGATGGCAAACAACACAAATATAAAGACAGAAAAGAATCTGATACTATAAGAGATGAATTTTTAAGAAAACAAGGTTATTTTGTCTATCGTATTGCTTGGAATGAAATAAAAACTAATGATGGCAAACAAATGATGAAAGATAAAATTGAATTGTTTTTAGATTTTTATGAATTTAATTTGAGTAGTTCATTGGAACACTGACTATTAAACACCTGTGAAGTTTTTCAGGAAAAACACCGGTAACCACCGGAGATTGAGGACATTCAACCACCTCCACAGATACCATTAACACTGCCTAAAGGGGACCTTCCCGGTACCTGGTTGGGTAAGATAGTAAAAAGAATGGTGAAGCCCAAAGACATATAACTCAAATGGAACTAGATAAACAGAAACGAAACCTAGGATAGTATTCTGCTAGTTCCACCGGTTTTAAACTCGCTACTGTGCCAAAAGAAAGCGTCTGCGATACGCGCCACCGCAAACCAATGCTGGGATAGTTTATGGATAGATAAAACATTTGGCAGTTTGGTAGCATAAGAATGTTGGAATCATGCGAGGAATAAAACAGAGCCGAAGCATGGACCGAGCGCCGTTTCGTGTCAATTATGATATGGGATGGGGCCCGCATTTAAAACGCAATAGCAGGTAGCCCTGCAATGCAAAGGTGGTAGCCCACTGAGAAGTTGGAACTCTCGCAAACCAACGAAAGTTTTTGATATGCTAGTTTCGGATAGTGGTCAATTCCTGGAGACTGTAAATCTCCCGCCCCCTGGGCTTTCGGTGGTCCGAATCCACCAGCTAGCACTAATAAAATGCACCCGTAGCTCAGTTGGATAGAGCAGTTGCCTTCTAAGCAACGGGTCGCAGGTTCAAATCCTGCCGGGTGTACGAATTTAATTTGTGTGAAGATGCACAAATAAACGAAATTGCTGGTTAGTTTACAAGCGATTAGTGGCGGACGTCAAACTCTGCTGCAAGGTTCACAACCGTTTCGCTAGAGGTAAAAAACAGGTTGGGGCATGGGCGCTGGCTCCCCGTAAAAACAGGTTGCGAAATAAAGAATCCTACCCGAGACCCTCTAATCGGACAGCATGACTTAGGTGATAAAGTTCGTACCACGGACCTGATGGATGTCCGTAATCACCAATTCATCACTCTCTGGGGTATAGCCAAGCTGGTAAGGCGGGAGCCTTTGAAGCTCTGATTCTTTCCCTGGTTCAAATCCAGGTACCCCAACGAAAGTAACGGCGGGTGCAAATCCCCCAAGCAGAGAGCAACTGCGATATTAAGACAAACTAAATCCAGGTGTATCCGCTCGCTCTTATAAGGCGTAGAAACGGTAATGGTTACATAGGGGTTCAAGTCCCTTGACCTGGACTATACTGTGATGGAATTGGTAAACACAGAAATTATAAATAAATTAGGGCTGGATAGCCCAACTGGCAGAGGCATTGGTCTTAAAAACCATTCAGTGTGGGTCCGAATCCCTCTCCAGCTACTATTTAATTATGAGGAATGTGTATGCCTAAAAATTGGAAAAAAGCAAAAGAAGGTACTTGGTGTTGTAGATACTGTCGGACAAGATTGTGAAACAAAAAGAAATATGCTTGAACATTTAAAATCTCATCCTGAATATCAGAGAAGAGAAAATGTCAATCATACTTGGATTTGTCAATTTTGTAATCAACCTTTTGAATCAAGAAGAAAATTGTACGCACATAATAAAATTTGTACTGAACGATTAAAACTTGATACAGATAGTATTGGACGAATCAAAAATCCTATTGCTCAAACTAATAGACTTAAATCATACAATGAAAACAGAAAAGCCGGAATTAAAATAAACAGACCAGCTTTAACTGAAGAACATAAAAAATCTATTAGTGATGGAACGAAAAACTATTTGAAAAGAACCATTAAACACGGTGGTGCTAGATACTCATTTAAAGCTTGTGAGTTCATCAATAAATTAAATGAAGAAAAAGGATGGAACTTACAACATGCTGAGAATGGTGGTGAAATTAGAGTTGATAATTATTATTTGGATGGTTATGATAGCAGTTTAAATATAGCCTTTGAATATGATGAAAAAAGACATTATAACTCTAATGGTGAACTGAATGAAAAAGATTTGAAGAAAATGAACTATATCAAAGAAAAATTGAACTGTCGCTTTTTTAGATATAATGAAAGTTTAAATGAACTAAAAGAATTTTAAATAACTATTGACAATGAGAATTGAATTTACTATATTACTAAATGTTGAGACGGAATAGTCCTCTATTTGGGCGGTAGTAGTTTATGTGGTAAAATCCCTTGCTTCCGACCAGGAGAATCGGTTTCAAACACCGACTACCGCTCCAAAAAGAAAAGATTTTTAACCTCTGGTAACCGAACTGGCATAGGTACCGGACTCAAAATCCGGGTTTTGTGGGTCCGACTCCCACCCGGAGGACTACATTTTTATAACTGTAGTTTAAAAGTACTAGGTAGTTAATTAGCACTGACCTTAACAAAAACTATAAATAAAAAACGAAGGTTGAGAAATCAACCAGACATACATTCCCCTAACACAAGTTCCAACCGAGCTTGAAGGGACTATGGAAATACTGAAAAGGTATGGAAGTAGGTATAATGTATTCGTAAAAACATAATGTACGATAGTACTCATTATGTGATGGTTATTATCCAACAGGTATTTGGTGAAATCCCAGGGACCTGTTGGTACGAAACTACTGTGGCGGTAGAGTTCACTAATAGTCGCACAGGCCAATAATGAAGAAATCGGTAGATAGTGAAGCTATTGTTTAGGCATCGGTTCCTATCTTTTGGGTGAAAATCCCAACACTGACAATACATTGAAACGGTCGCTCCAGAGTAAATGGTTGGTGATGGCAGAATAATGTTTGAATATATTATTACAAGTGTGCCAAGTCTTGTATGTGTGTCTGGTTGATTTTTCATGCGGGAGCCACGGTGGTTTGGCTTGCTTTGTGGGGGTTGCCCTCTTGTTTTGCCCACAAACAACTTCGGAAGTGTGAGGCTCCGAAGATACCACGAATTTGATTATTCTGCGGTACTCTAAAGGTAAGAGGCTTGACTGTTAATCAAGTGTATGGAGTAAAATCCTATGGAGGTTCGAGCCCTCCCTGCAGAGCGAAAACAGAGTCATAGGCTTAACCTATGTGGAGCGATACCCCTGATAAGGGTTCCCGCAAGCTGGGTAGTGCTTTGAACTACCCAAACAAGCTGGTGTAGCTCAGTTGGTAGAGCAGCTGATTTGTAATCAGCCGGTCGGGGGTTCGGGTCCCTCCACCAGCGCTAGAATAGCAAGAACGCTAGGAAACGAGTTTCATGCAGCTATATACGTTATGTTGATTTATGCTGTATGTCGGAAGGCACCAAATAGTAGAGTTCTTACTCTAAGCGTAAGAAATCAGGACTGATAATTAAAGTTCTTGATGGGTCACCTGAATGTCCGAGAGTGGCTGCCATTTAATAGACTGTGAAGATACAGTCAAATGAATTTATCGCGGGATAGTCTAATGGTAAGATACCGGGCTCATAACCCGGGGACAGGTAATGCTAGTGACGGTCCGACTCCGTCTCCCGCTATCTGAAAAAATTGGTTCTTTACAATTTTCTCCACCGATCAAAAGAAAATCTATTGAAATTGTTGTTACCTCCTTGGGTTGTTGTTCAACTCAGAGCACCCTAGCGAATGTTAGGGTGCTTTTTCTGTTAAAAGGAATAAACTATGACTTATGAAGAATTACTACCTATCCTGGAAAAGAATGGATTTTACTGCGAAAAACTAACTAAAGATGATAGATGTCTGTATGTGTATTCAAGGTTATCATTAACAAATAATACAGATAACAGGAATGTATTGGCAGTTCTAGACTTTGACCAATATAAGCCAAAGTTAGAAGAAATACAGTTCTATTCTAAATTCTATATTACTAAGGATGGTATTGCTACTGAAGATACTATTACAGTAGATTGGGCAGACAATGATTTTTATAACGAAATTACACCCGAAAAAGTTGACAAAAAGTTTCAAAAAATGGCATTAAGGATAAAAACTTTAGCGGAAAGAGCCAAATTAAAACGAATTAAGGCCGATTTTTAGCCTTTGTAAACTAAATTTTACATAAAAATGTGCAGTTCTTATTGACAAGGGTCATAGTTTTAACTATATTTGTAATACAATAATAAAAGAGGTAACAACTATGACAACAATCAACATTAACATCAACATCAATTCTTCCACTTCCGAAATGGCTCTCAATATGTTCCGAGCCAACTTTGAACACAATGTTCGCACTATGCGTGACCTTATGATGGAAATGATTGACAAGGTTATGGGTGATAACGAATTTATGAGAGCTTCTTGCCGCGTGGAAAACAAGGACCTTGACCTTCTTTGGAGTATGTTTGATAAGAAGACTGATGAACTCATTAAGGAAAACCGTGCGAAGACAAATGAAGTTCGTGAAATGTTTAAGAGCGAAACTGGTGTTCAGCAGAGTTTCTTTGATTTCGTTTATGAACCTGCTCATTTGGAAATGCTGAAGTATGTTCCGAATGGCATCAACACTTTTGTGAAGTGTGCTATGATTCTTAATGAACATTACGAACGGTTCGCAAAGAAGGTTGAAGAATTTACTGTGAATGGTGTGTCTTTGGTAAATATGGCAAATTACACCGCACAGCTCCGCAATATGGGTACTGCCGCCCGCCGTTTGGGACTTTAATTTAAAAGAGAGGTAAAAATATGAACGTATTTGTAGTAACTTACAACACTAACGATAAACCTGACCGCCGTATGATTTGGTCTGTCCGAGCAAAGAAGGAAGATGCTGAAGCGGACCGACAGAAGATCATCAAGCAGTTTGGTTCTTTCTTGGCCGATACCGAGATTGACGAACGTCCCGTGACCTAACGAATTTTGTTGTTACCTCCAAACCCTCCCCTAGTGGGAGGGTTTTTTGTAAGTTCTCACTTGAAACAAAATTGTTCAAATGGGTATTGTCAAATTATAAATAATAAACTATATTATAGACATAGAATGAAATGGTTTACAATTAGCCCCTTGAGGTGGTAGCTGTATAGGATTGACTAATTGGTTTGCCTTAAAACAATGGGTGCTTCGTATAAGTAGTACGGGACATTAGAGATATAATAATAGATTAAAACATATATTACACATAATATAGTAATATATAACATCCAGGTGGTGGTTCAAATCCCCGGCACCCGCTAATTTTTTTAACAGAATTGGGTATAATTCTCTGCACACAGTTCTAGAATGCGTGTTCAAGAAGCCCGCAGTAAGACCTCTGTGAAAGGTTTGGTGAGTTATCCTTGTCGCAAGGCACGAAGATTTGAAAGAGAATGTATGGTTTAGGTAGCAACTCAACTATCGCTGGGCGCAGACCAATACCCGAACTTTTTGAAGGAAAACAAAATGAAAAAGAGAAAAGAAGTAAAAGAAAAAGAAACTGAAGAACAGAAACAGGCACGTTGGGCAAAGATGAGAAAGATGGCAAAGTCTTTCGCTAAACAAGCTGGAGTTAAGAAGGAAAAGAAAGTAGAAAAGCAATCCGAAAAGTATGATTACTAATCGGATTTATGGAGGTGTGCTAGAGTGGTTTAATAGGTCCGTCTACTAAACGGAAGGTCCGAAAGGGTCCGGGGGTCCGAATCCCTCCACCTCTTTACATAAAGGATAACTATGAAAATTGTAACTAATAACAACATTTCAAAAGATAAGACTTCTCCATATTTTGCCGAGAAGTTTTCTTATTATACAAGGCAAGAAATTGAAGATTTTGCCAAGTTGTATAATTTCCGAACATATAATTATAACTGGAAAATAAATTCTATAACAATTTACTCAAACATTGTATGGAATGAACGCGGCGCCAAGTTATATTTTAAGTTTGAAGAAAAACATCCTGGTTCGGATAATTATTACTTAATGGATATACAGTCCGATTATACTTATGTTTCCAGACCTTTCTTAAAAAATATGGCTTTAACACTTGAAGAACTGTTTGAAGCATATAAACAGAAATATGCTACCGAAGCTTCTAAGTATGAATTAAAACGCAAAGAAACGGAAACTGCGAGAAAAATTAACGATATAAACACCGATGAAATAGAACTTGATTTTATGACATTAGCCGAGAAGTATGGTTATGAGTTTTCTTCAGAACATCCTTCTAACCCAGCTGCCATTTATAATACTTATAAATTTGAAAAGAAAGGAACAAGTTATTATATATCATTTGACTCATTCACAGTTAAATCAAAGAATGTACAGTGTTGGCAGATTAATGCTTATTGGCCTTTCGTCAAGGACGAATACTGCTATTATGTGGGAACTTATGACGAAATTAAGCAAGTTGCCGAAGGTTATATGAAAATGTTTGAAAAAAAGGTTATGACAAACTGCTATGACAACTATATTATTAAAAAGTAAATAAAATTTTACATAAAAATGGGTAAAAAACCATTGACAAACGGAAGTTTATTTACTATATTATAGTATGACAATGTAAAACATTTTAACAAAAGGAAAACTAATGCAAAATTCTAACTATCAGTTCTTGAACCTCGGTGACCTTCTCAATGTTCTTCAGGGTAATGATTTGGGTCAGTATGACCAGCGTGTTGTAAAGCCGGCAACTCAGGTTCGTCCCGCACAGAAGTCTTTGGAAGATGAAATTGCCGAACGCAAGGCCCGCATTAAGGCGGAACAGGACGCACTAGCAGCTGCTGAACAGGCTCTCGCCAAGGAACAGAAGCGAATTAAGTATGTGGCCGACGATGACAAGATTGATATGCTCATCCCTCGTGAAAAGGTCATCAAGATGATTGCCTCCCTCTCCGAAGTAATCAAGAAAGAACCCAACGCAGACAAGTATCGTTTGACTATCAAACTCTAAGTTCTAATCGGAACAAAAGTTGTCAATGCAAGTATTGACAACTTGTTTCGTATTTTTTACATTTGATTATGTTGAATGTTTAACAATTAACTATAAAGGAATAAAACTATGAAAACTAATTCAACTATGGCTCAGCCAACAAAGATGAACTCCCGCGAACTTCTAGCAAGTAAGCTCCGTGATATGGTTTCAACCAACAAACAGTCTATTGTCAAGATTGATGACAATTCCTGGCGTTTCCCGAGTGTTGAAGTTGATTCTAAGGTCAATGACTACATTGTGAAGCTCGTAGCCAAGACTGGTAAGAGTGGCAAGCAGTTCAAGAAGCGTGAACTCTACCGCGTTGTGGACGGTGCGGAACAGAAGGTTGAACTGGGCGAATACAAGAAGGAGTATTTGTATAAGATTGTCCACGGTTTGACAACTACGAAGGCTCCTCG
>JAGCLR010000154.1 GCA_017646885.1 Methanobrevibacter sp.
AATTTCGAAGAAGTAAAAGCAGCGATGGAGTTTTTTGATAGCTATCAGCAGTCAGCTATCAGCGGTCAGCGTTGGAGATTTTTTGATAGCTATCAGCAGTCAGCTATCAGCGGTCAGCGTTGGAGATTTTTTGATAAAAAAGCAGACGATGAAAATAGACTGATAGCTGAAAGCCGACAGCTGACAGCTGCTAAAGCGCACTACTACCATGCTGTGGGTCTCACGGAAAAAGACGACATTGTTGGAGCCTGCGAGCATTATCTCATAGCTTTGGAGATAATGGAAGGCGATGACATTATTAAAAGTCTCAGAGACACAAAGACACAAAGACGCAAAGGAAAAAGTCTTTGCGACTCTGCGACTCTGCGTCTTTGCGACTCCAACAAAGAGGATTACGAAAAGATAAGGTTTGTAGCGTTGATATGTAATAGACTTGGAAGATTATTCCTAAATGAAAACTATTGCGACATTGCTATTATAAAATACAGGGAAGCGTTAGAATACATTGAGATTATTGATGAAAACCAATTTAAAGCAAATGTACTTAAAGAGTTAGGCAATTCATATCAGCTTTCTAACAAACTCGATACCGCTTTGTATTATTACAATGAATCGTTGAGATGCAATTCGAGTTTACCCAATAAATTAGATGTTGAGAAGAGCGTTGCACAAATATTAATTAACAAAGGAGAAAGAGATAGTGCATATATTTTGTTAAAAAATAATCTATACAAGATAGATAACGATAATGTTAAATTTTCCTATCATTTTATTATAGGAGATATGTATTATCATGATGAAGAATACGATTCGGCACTTTATTATTTAGAGGAAAGTTTAGAAAATTGTATTATAAGTCAAAGAATTGCCTTCGTGACAAAATTGTCTGCAATCTATGATTCGTTAGGAGACTATGAAAAAAGATCCTATTACGACAATTTGTCATCAAAGTTATTTAAAAATGACATTAATAAAGAAATAGACAAATCTAAGATTCAGACACTATATAATAATTACAATGAAAGAAAATCTGAAAGTATAAGTATAAAAGCAAAAGCCAGAACAAGAAGAATTACAATGATATCATGTCTTGGCGCTATAATTGCAATTATGTTTGTATTCGTATATATAAGGTATAATTATAAAAAGCAGAATGACCGGCTTAAAGGTGAAATAAACGATTATGCCAAAGAGAACAAACGTCTTATTGATGATTTTAAGAAGAGCAATAATAAGAAAGACAAGATTATCAAGCAACAGAAAAAGGAAATAAGCGAGATAAAGAACCAGTTTAATAATGCAACAGGATTTAATCTTGAAGCATACTACGATTCGGATATATGCAAGAAAATATTGTCAAGAAAAGACAGCGATTTTTCTTCCTTGAAAGAAGACGAATTGGCATTGCTGCTTAAGTCGGCAAATCTATACTTAAATAATATCTCTGTCAGATTAAGGGAGCAGTTTCCAACATTAAACCATAATGACATCTACACAATTTGTCTGATAATACTTAATGTTGAAAAAAACAAACTTCCACATTTGTTGTCTAGAGACAGAAAGACTATTTGGGACAGACTTGACAAAATCAGGAGACTGATGAAGATTGATGC
>JAGCLR010000155.1 GCA_017646885.1 Methanobrevibacter sp.
TAATATAAATTAGCCATTCTTGGATTGGACATCTCTTCTTCAATTCTAATAAGTTCATTCAATTTAGCTATTCTTTCTCCGCCTATTGCACCGGTTTTAATCATTGGAGCACCGAATGCAATTGCCAGGTGAGCAATGGTTTCATCACAAGTCTCACCGGATCTGTGGGAAACGACAGGCATTACGCCATTCTCTTTAGCTAATCTTACAGTTGCATAAGTATCTGTTAAAGTACCAATTTGATTTGGCTTGATTATGATTGCATTTGCAGCATTCATTTCAATTCCTTTAGCCAACAATTCGCTGTTGGTTACGAATAAATCATCCCCGCAAATGCGGCATTTATTGCCCACTTTTGCAGTGAGTTCTGCAAATCCTTCAAAATCCTTCTCATCAAAAGGATCTTCAACATAGAACATATGATAAGTTTCAATCAAGTCTTTTACATAGTCAACCTGGTCTCCGCTCTCTCTTTTAAGACCATCTTGACCATAGACATACTTGCCTTCTTCTTCATTCCAGAATTCAGATGAGGCCATATCCAAACCAGGCTTTATGATAAAGCCAAGCTCATCACCAACCTCTTCACAAGCTTGAGCCTGAATCTCTAATGCTTGATCGTTTGTGATGTTTGGAATCCATCCTCCCTCATCACCTTTTCCACCAGTGAAGCTAGGGTCTTTCTTGCTTATGAGTTCCTTTAATCTCTTATGAACTTCAACATTAGCAAAAACCGCTTCTGTAATGTCGCTTGCACCAACGGGAACAACCAGGAACTCTTGAATATCAGGTGCGTTAGGACCTGCATGAGCCCCACCATTCATCATGTTTCCTAATGGATAAGGAATTTCCTTAATGAAATTGCCTCCCAAGAAATTGTAAAGAGGCAAATTGTAACTCATTGCCGCTGCTTTAGCTGCAGCCATTGAAACAGCTACAGTGGTATTTCCACCAATTGCAGACAAGTTATCGGTTCCATCAATTTCCTTAAGGATCTCATCAATGTCTTCGATATCTTCAGCAGCCATACCAATAAGTTCGGAGGAGATTAAATCTTCAACCTCAGTGATTACTTGACTCACTCCACCTTCTGGAAAAGAAACGACTTCTCTAGAACCAGTGCTTGCACCACTTGGTGCAGCAGCTCTTCCAAATCCGTTCCAGGTAATTATGTCCACTTCAACAGTAGGATTTCCCCTGCTGTCTAATATCTTTCTAACACGAACATCTTCAATTACACTATCCAAAATAACACCTCATAGGTTATAAAGAATAATTTAAATTAATATTATAAATAAAATTTAACTATTCCTTAAATTTCAGATAATTAAATATGCAATTCAAGTATGCAATCCCAGTTTTTCTATTGCTAAACGGACTAGATAAACCTAATATTGACTATAAAGTTGATATTAACTAATGATATTGAATTATATATAACTTATTATCAAATCAATCAATAATTAATTTACCAATGAGATTCAAAAGAATCCTTTTTCAATTCGTCTTACCATAAAATCTATAATGGATTTGAAATCATAAAAAAACTAGAAGGTTGATTTATAGATTGCATATGATATTCTTAATTTAAAGAAATAAATAAATTTAAATAAATTATATGATTTAAAATCTAAATTAAATAATTTTAATAATTTATTTATAATATTATTAAGTAATTTATCACTTAAATACTTAATCATAAATTATATAAAATTCTTTTTGAATAAAAAGAAATTTATACTGATTTTAAATTCTTTTTTAAAAATAAAAAAGAATAGATAAAAGAATAAATGATTTATTCTTTGTGTCTAACGTTTAAAGGCAAAATGCCTAATTCAAGTTCTTTAGTAGCTATATCAATAGGATCAAGAGATTTGGAACTTTTAAGGAACTTATCGATTTCCTTGTGTTTCATAGGCTTAGCGCCCATGGAAAGTTGAATAGCTCTTGCACCTAAAACTCTAGCCTTTTCGAATCTTGTTAATTTTTTTGTATTGTCTTTATTTGCAGCCATTATTTAACTCCTAATTATTAAACAATAATCAATTGTATAAACTATTAATAGCTAATTAATTCCCAAATTGATAAAAATAATCATAAGCCTAAAATAAAAAATAAAAAAGGATAAAGATTATTCCCAAGTTTCAACATGAGAAATTAACATTCTTCTACAACAATATCTTGTAATACCCATATCATCCAAAATATCTTTTGACTCTTCACCATCAGCTAATCTGCGGTTGTATTCATCAAAATATGCAGAAACGGGTTTTCCACAACTTATACATCGTATAGGTATCATATAATCATCATTTCCTTTTTATATAAAACTTATTTCATAATTAAAGAATATGAAATAATCAAATTAAATTTTACAACTTTTTCCAATCCTAAATGAAAAATTAAAAAGATTAGAAAATACTTACAGAAATTTTATAAATTTTACAATCCCAAAAATGGAAAAGTAAAATTTATGTATAAATGAAATTATCTGTAACTTTTTTGTTTACGAGCTCTAGCTCCAGGACCACCGTATTTCTTAGGTTCAGAACGTCTTGGGTCACCTACTAACATGGTTCTGTCATATTGAGTGTAAATCTCTTTTAAGTCCATGTCTTGAGTCCATTGTACTAAACCTTTTGCAATTACCATACGTGCAGCTTCAGCTTGGCCCATAACTCCTCCACCATTAACTCTGATGGAAATGTCTACTTGATCAGCTACATCTCCAGCTAATTCTAATGGTTCGGTTAATTTTAAACGTGCAAGTTCTGGAGAATAAAGTTCTAAAGGAACTTTATTGATTCTTACTTTACCAGTACCTTCTCTTACGGTACCTCTTGCAATAGCTGTTTTACGCTTACCGCTTGTATGAACAACTTTCATATCAATTACTCCATTATTTAATATAATTCGTATAATAATCCTCAATTAGAACAAATCAAACTTCACTAAATCTATTCGAATTTAGCTCCTAAAAGTTTAGAGATTTCTCCTAATTCCATTCCTTTTTTAATGTCGTTATATTCAGCTTCAGGCATGGTTAAAAGTTCAGCATCAGCATACTCTTCAGGTACACCTACAAATGCTTTGAATCCTTTGAAAGCAGTTTTACCTTTTGCTTTTTTCATAGGTAACATACCTCTTACGGTTCTTCTGAATATATCTTCTGGTCTTCTTGGGTATTTAGGACCTAAGTCACGAGGGTTAGAGATAGATGCTCTGTCTACTCTTTGCTTGTACTTAGCATAAGCCCAATCTTTATTACCAGTTAACATTATTTTTTCAGCGTTGAGAACAACAATCTCTTCGCCTTCGAGAAGTTGCTTGCTGACTACACTAGCAAGTCTTCCTAAAATATGTCCTTCACCGTTAATAATCATCATTTTTTCACCAACCCTAGCTTATAACATAATTTTTACATTGCTACCTTTAGGATTTGCTTCTGCAAGTTCTGCAATAGAAAGAGCTTCACTACCGAATTTTTCTATTTTTGCTTCAGCGTTTTTAGTAAATCCTAATGCTGCTATAGTAACTTTGTGATCTAATTTACCGTCAGATAATACTTTACCTGGAATAACCACAGTTTCTCCTTCAACAGTGTGTTTGTTAATATGAGAAAGGCTTACTTCAGCTTGGTTTCTGGTAGGTTTTTCGAGTTTGATAGCTACTTCTTTCCAGATACCTACTTCTTCCTCATAAGACTGTTTTCTAAGATTGTAAATAAGGTCAATAAGGTTAGGATTAGTTTTCTTAATTTCTCTAGCCATTATTAGCTTCCTCCTTCACTAAATGTGATAAACTCATCTGCTTTAGAATCTAAAACATCACAAGCTTTCAATAAAACCTCTTTAGGAGGCATTGATCCATCAGTTTCAATTTTAAAAATAAAATCATTTTCACGATA
>JAGCLR010000156.1 GCA_017646885.1 Methanobrevibacter sp.
ACAATGCTTGCTAATAGTTGGCTTGCAAAAATATTCATTCTTAAAGCTTGATTTCCTTGAAATCTTTCAGTATCATCACGTAAAATATACATAGGTTGATTAATTTGTGCCATAATAATCTCCTTAATTTTAATCAATGTTATTTTTAAATAAGATAATTTAGTAGTAATTATAAGAATTAATTATAAGAATTCATAATAAAAATTAAATTATATTTAATCTATATTAAATTATCCATATAGTTATACATAGGTTAGCCTTACTATAAAAAAGTTTTGTTTATAATGGATATAAATATATAAGAAATTTAAAAAAATAGCTAAAATAAAAAAAATTGAAATAATAAAATAAAGTTAAAAAAATAAAAATTTTAATTGTCCCATTTGCTTAAAAACCAATTCCCATCGATTTTTTCCATTGTCTGCTCGCTATGCAATGTCCATGTTCCCTTTATTCCATAAACCTTTGCATCAAGAGTGACATCTGCCTTTAAAATAGCCTTGTCTTTTTCTTTTATCGTTATAATGGGATTGTGGATAATGGATTTATAGTAATTGAGAGTTCCATCCATTATCTCTCCGATATACTCATCCTTTGTCTGAGTCTTTCCAGACATATGTGTGAGAGTGTAGTTATCCTCTAAAAGTTCATTCAGCTTTTCAAGATCCTTTTCAATCATTGCATATTGAAATTCAATGAATCTTTCCAACACGTCCTCTTGGTCTTGATTTAAATTTCCCTTATCGACTACAGACACACTCATAATAACAAAACCTATTCTGGGAACTTATCCTTATCCAATGTCTTTACTACCTTTGCAGGAATTCCTACCACAACTGCATAGTCAGGAACATCCTTTGTAACGATTGCTCCAGCTCCAACAATTGCATATTTTCCAACATTGACTCCTGGCAAGATTGACGCTCCAGCACCAATCCATGCACCTTTTTGGATGACAATCTCTTCACAGGTTAACACTTGCCTTTCGTATTCGTCATGATTGTTTGAGAGTAACTGCACATTTCCAGCAATCATCACATCATCGTCTATAGTGATTCCGCCTCTTGCCATTGCCAAGCAGTTGCTGTTGATGAAAACGTTGTTTCCAAGCTTTATATTATTGAATGCTGCACCTGCAAATGGTGTTGTGATAGTGCTGTTTTCACCAATGTTGCCATCTAACAATTCATTGAGGATTGAAGCATATTCCTCAGTCATAGGTTCAGTGTGATTGAATTTAAACAATAATTTTGATTGCTTGATTGACAATTCCAATTCTTCTTGTGTAATTTGATCTAAATCAATTCTTTCCATATTATCCACTCTTTTTAAATTATTTTTTGTAGTTTTAAAATTAAATTAAATTATTTTGTTACTTCAGGAAGTTCAATTCCTTCCTTAATGCTTAATTCCTTTATTTTTAAGAACCATGCCATATTTCTTGCCAAAACAGTCATTGTTCTTAATCCTTCAATGTCCTGAAGCGCTTCATCTGCATTGTTTCCATAAATCACATTCCAATAGCTTGAGCTTATTATCGGCATCTCACCCCATGTGAAAAACCTGTTTATGGTATCTATTGCAGTCATTGTACCTGCTCTTCTTGCACTGGCTACAGCAGCTGCAGGCTTCAATCTGAATATTCTTTTTCCACCAAAAAAGGATGAGAAAAATACTCTTGTCATGAAATTTGTTAGTGTTGGATTTACATTCCCGTAATAGACTGGCCCTCCAAATATGAATCCATCAAATTCTTCAGCCTTCTCAACAAAGCTATTGACTTCATCATCAAATACGCATTTTCCAAGTTCACTGCATTTCCTGCAATCAATGCAACCTCTAATGTCCTTATGACCTATCTGATAGATTTCTGAATCAATCTCTTCCTCTCTTAAAGTGTCTTGAATTTGCTTTAGTGCAGTATATGTGGAACCTTTCTTGTTTGGACTTCCATTTACTAACATGACTTTCATATTGACCATCCTTTATGCTTGATAAAAACTTATATGTATAAATTATTATATATAGTTAACTGTTAACAAAGGTTAACTATTTATATGAAGTGGTATAAAATTATATTTAGATATTATGAAAATTAATGAAAATCCGGAAAACATGTTCTTGTATCATTATGTGGAGGAACTGATATCAGACTATGGTTCATATTATGATGTCAATCTGGAAAATCCTGATTTAACTATAAAAGAATATTCCGTTCTTTTAAGAATAAGATTTACCGGAAGATCCACCCAACATGATTTGGTTGAATTATTCAAGGTAAGTGGAGCATATATGGCAAAGCTATTGAAGAAATTCGAGGATGAAGAGTATATCATCAGAATAGAAAATCCGGAAAACAGGCGAAAAAAGATTGTTGAACTAACTGAAAAAGGAGTTGAAAAGACAAACAAACTAATCAAGGTAATTGATGAATGGGAAAAGGAAGTCACTTCTGACTTAACAGAAGATGAAAAAATAATTCTCAAAAAGCTATTATCAAAAATTGTATGGAGATAATAATATGGAATTTAATTTAAATGAAGACAAGGAAGTTGTTGTATTGCTTGGTGCTGGAAGCATGGGTACAGCAATAATCAAGAGAATAAGCACAAATAGAATCATATTTCTTGGAGATATAAGTGAAGAGAACCTTAAGGCAAGAGCTCAAGAGCTTAGATATAATGGGTATATTGTTGAAACTCAAATCGTAGATGCATTAGATGAAGAATCCGTAGAGGAATTCGCTAAAAAAGCTAGCGAACTTGGAAAAATCAAATATTTCATTGACACTGCAGGGGCATCTCCAAATCAAGCAAGCCCAGAACATATCATAAACCTGGATTTGGTTGCAACATCTGTTGCTATAGATATTTTTGCTAAATATATCTCTAAAGGAGGAGCAGGACTCATTATATCAAGCCAAACTGGTTACATGATGGATTTGCCATCTGAAATAGAACAGCAAATTGCATTAACCCCTACCAATGAGTTAAAGGATTTGGATTTCATTAAAAATGACGCAATGGCTAATTCTGGAGTTGCATATGTTGTTGCAAAAAGAGCAAACCATTTAAGAGTGAGAACTGCAGCTGCAACTACTTGGGCAGATAAGGGAGCAAGAATAAATTCAATTTCCCCTGGAATCATTGTAACCCCACTTGCTTATGATGAATTTGAAGCTGCAGGAGAAGGCTATCAGGAAATGATCAATTCATCCGCTGCAAGAAGAGTTGGAACATCCGAAGAAATAGCAAGAGCTGCAGAATTCTTACTTAATGATGATTCCTCATTCATTACAGGAATAGACTTATTGGTTGATGGTGGAGTTATAGCATCAATAGCTAGTGGAAGATACTCATTAGAATTGCAATAAGCAATCATTATAAATAGATTTATTAATATTTTTTTTAGAAAGATTATTGTGGAATTAAAAGATTAAAAGGAGATAACATTATGTCAAGCATTGTAATTTATTTTTCAAGAAGCGGTGAAAACTACTTTGGAGGAGTATTAAAAAACATTGAAAAAGGAAACACAGAAGTGATTGCAGAATATATTCAGGAATTGGATAATGCAGACTTATTCAAGGTTGAACCAGCAGTTGAATATCCTGCAGATTACATGAAGTGCATTGACGTTGCTAAAAAGGAACAGCAAGAAGATGCAAGACCTGAAATAAAAGAAACATTAGAAAGCATTGATGCATATGACACTGTATATATCGGTTTTCCAAACTGGTGGGGAACATTGCCAATGCCTATGTTTACCCAATTGGAACAATTGGATTTTGAAGGAAAAATCGTAAAGCCTTTTGTAACCCATGAAGGTTCCGGTTTCGGATCATCCCAAAAAGACTTGAATAAATTGTGTGCAGGAGCGGAAATCAAGAAGGGATTATCAATTCCTGGTGCAAATGTATATGATGCAAAAGATGCTGTAGAACAATGGATTAATGAATAAATTAATCCTTTTACTTTTTTTACATTTTATTTTTTTTTATTTTCTACTATTTTCTTTTTTCTATTTTTTATTCACATTTTATTATGATTTATTTGATTTTG
>JAGCLR010000157.1 GCA_017646885.1 Methanobrevibacter sp.
CAAAAACGTAAGAAATTCAAATATAAGGTTGTATTCGATTACAATATGCACAGCCATTTCATCAACAAGGACTGCTTATGCCTAATCGATGAAGTGGAAATAATCAAGGACACTGGAGTGAACTCCTGCATTATAGATTGCAGATTCTCCTCTCCGCAATACAGTTCCACAATAGTCTCACTTTACTCACAGGCATTGAAAGAGGACAACACTTACGACTTAAACTTACTTAAAGAACAGATAAAGAACATCACATTATCAAGATTGAATAAAGGAAACTTCATTAATGGAAGGATACATGAAAAATCATGTTAAGGCAAATTCAATAGATAGTTAATCATATTTATTACGAGGAAAAACAATGAAATTACCTGAATTACTGGCACCTGTAGGATCTGCAGAGCATTTGAAGCTTGCAATATTGTCTGGTGCAAATTCCATTTATCTCTCTGGAGAGAACTTCGGAGCAAGGAAATTTGCAGAAAACTTCACAGTACCGGAAATAAGAGAGGCAGTGAAATATGCTCATTTGCATAATGTAAAGGTTTATGTAACAGTCAATATCCTAATCAAGGAAGGGGAATTGGAAAAGGTAGCAAATTACCTTCTTGAATTATACAAAATGGGTGTTGATGCAGTGCTTATTCAGGATGTTGGTCTTGTAAAAATCATCAATGAAAACATCCCAAAGCTTACAATACATGCTTCAACCCAAATGAACCTCCACAACATTGAAGGAATCAAATGGGCATCAGAACATAATATAAAAAGGGTTGTTCTTCCAAGAGAAACTGAAATGAATGAATTGAAAGAAATCATTGACTATGCACATTCACTTGGAATTGAAATAGAGATTTTTGCCCATGGGGCATTATGCTACAGCTATTCAGGTCATTGCTTATTATCTTCAATGCAAGGAGGAAGAAGCGGAAACAGAGGAACATGCGCTCAACCTTGCAGGGAAAAGTATGAATTGAACATCAATAAAAGCAAAAAGATCAACCCTAAAAATGAAGGGGATTATCTTTTATCACCAAGAGACCTGTCATTGTTTGAACATCTTGATGAAATAGTGGGTCTTGAAGTTGACAGCATAAAGATTGAAGGCAGAATGAGAAGCAATGATTATGTTGCAACTGTTGTCAAAAACTATAGAAAAAGACTCAATAAGTTAAGATATGACAAGACAAGCCAAGCTTTAAACAGAAACATCAAGGAATTGGAAAGAAAGAGCAAGGGCAAGAAAGGAAGAAGCACTGACTTGAAAAAGGCACAGGAAAAGGAAAACATTGCAAAACTGAAACAAGAACAGAAACTGCAAAACCTTGAATCCCTTGAAGAGCTTGAATTGGTCTTCAACAGAGAGTTCACAACAGGACATCTCATTCCTAAAAACAATCCTATGATCATGAACAGGAAAAAACCAGGACATCAAGGATTATACATTGGAAAGATTCACAGATACAACCCACAAACTGAAGAAATCCACATTTTACTTAAGGATAATCTCATTCACATTCCAGAAAAGGGAGATGGAATTCTAATTGAAACAAACCCTAATTTGGAAAATGATAATCAAAATAATGAGGAAAATAGCTCTAAAGACAATAAAAGATTAAAATCAAAACAGGATAAAAGAGCTAAAAGGAAAGAAAAAAGAGCCAAAAAGGAAATTAATCAAGATAAACATAGTGAAGGATTCTTACAAACCTATGGATTTGACATTTCTTCAAAACCTGTTTTAAAGGACTCAAAAGACAAGCATTGGAGAAAAAGGGAAAAGGACAAGGATATTGAAGGAAAACTCTTAGTCATAAAAAGGGTAAGAGAGAACAGGAGAATCAATTTCCCACTTCCAAAAGGTTCAAATGTTTATCTGACCAAGAAAAACTCATTATTGAATGAAGTTAAGGATCTTCATCATAAGAAGGAGAACCATTACATCAAGAAATCATTATTAGAGCTTTACTTTAGAATAGACAGCAACAATTATCCTCATCTAAAAGGCAATTTGAAATTGGATAACGGCAAGGTAATCACCTTAAAAGTTAAAGGGGAAACTCCTTGGGAAGAAGCAATCAAGAAGCCAATATCCAACGAGACAATCAAAAAGCAATTGATGAAGATTGGAGACTTGCCTTATTACATTGAAAAGATTACAATAAACAACAATAAAAGCTTATTCAGCCCAATAAGTGAAATAAATGAGCTTAGAAGAAGATTCTTCAATGAGCTTGAAGAGGAAATAATAGCAAGCTACATGCCGAAAGAAGAGGATGTGAAAATAGCTGAAGAAAACATCAATGGCTTAAATGAGGATTTGAGAAAAAGAATTGATTTGAAATCAAAAGTTGAAAGCATAGAAAATGACTATAAGCTATCAGCATATATCAATAGCTTGGAAATCCTAAAAGAATTAAGCAAGGAAGAATCTGTTTTTGATAGAATCTATTTGGAAATACCTCCAAACAAGGACTTTGAAGAGATTAACCAAGAGATCATTGAAAACAAATCTCTCCAGGAACATGAATTGAACATAAGCTACTGTGTCAATTTCCTGAAGGAAGCTATTGAAATTTCTAAAGATCAGGATTATAAACTAATTTGGAAACTTCCAGACATTGCACACAAGCAATCTAAGGAATCAATAATTAAGATTATGGGAATTCTTAAAAAGATGAACTTGCACATTGACATAATGACCAGTTTAATTGGATTAGATGATTCATTAAAAGACAAGTTTGGTGTGGAACTTTATGGAAATTATCCAATAAATGCATATAATATAGAAACCCTATTGGAGTTGAATAATTATAAAGCATTATCCATATCTCCTGAGATATATAAGAAAAACATTAAGGATTTAATGGAAGATTACTATAAGGAAATATCAAAAGAGGCATCACTTCCAGAATTGGAACTCTTGGTTCATGGAAATATAGAATCAATGGTAACAAGAAAGGAACTGGTTTCCAAAAAGCAATTGAAACTCATCAATAAATACAATCAAAAGCAAAGAAAGTTGAATAAGAATTTCAAGGAAAGCGAATATTACATTGACACTAATGAATACTATCTGAAAAACAGGAGAGACCAATATTATCCAATCAAAACCAATTTGAATGAGGATAATATTATCATATTGAACTGTGAAGAGCTTTGCTTGATTGAGGATATCGATTACTTGAAATCAATAGGAATTTACAACTTTTCAATAGATGCAAGATGGAAATCCTTAGACTACATAAAGGATATTGGAAAAGCTTATAGAGCCATTATTGATGGTGAAAACACTTTGGAGGAATCTAAGGAAGTCATTGATGAACATTGTCCTGCCTTGACAAAAGCAAACTTTGAAAAGGGATTGAAATAGCATGACTTTTCAATATCAATGCAATATTCTAATCAAATGAAAATTCAAGTTATTTGAAATCAAAAGATTTAAAAATTAATAGAAAAATAAAAAAAATTAACTATATGCTAAAATTAAATAAACAAAAACACTAAAAAATAATTTACTTTCTCATATTCATAAAATGAGGTAATCGTATGGAAGGAGCACAATTACAAAACATTAAGGGAATTGGAGACAAATTATCCCAAAAGATCATCGATGAGTTAGGAGGGGAAGAGGAATTAAATCAAGTTATTGAAAACCTTGATTTAGAGAGATTGATCAATATTGAAGGAATCAGCCAAAGGAAAGCTATTGAAATAATGAATCAATTAATCGGAAATCCTGCTCAGAAATTCTTGAAAAGCGATAGGGCAATCCAACTTTACGAGGAAATCATTGAAAAGATTGTAAGCTATTCAAATACAAGTTATGCCAAAAATAGAATTTTGCTCCTTGCTCCTATAAAAGATGAGGAAATCATCGAGGAAAGATTGAATTTTGTAATGAATGCTAAAGAAAAGGTAAGCAACCTTCCATTATATGACCTTGATAAACTGATGAAAAATCTCCATGATCCTAAGGCATCAAAACCTAATTATGATGCAAGCAAAGCCATTCTCGTGGAAAGCCATGAAGATGCTGATTATTTAATGGATCTTGGATTGAACAAGTACTACACAATAATGACTGCATCTGATTCCCCATTCTTCCAAGAAGAACTTAGGGGATATGAACTCATCTATTACATTTACACTGAAGGATTCATTGACTTGGGCGACATGCCTAATCTAATCATGATAAACAAGGATGCTCCAATCTATCAGCTCGTACCTGAAGTGATTTTAGACTATTTCAAGGAAAACAGGGATTTGTTTGAAAGAGTTTCCAAAATAAAAGGAATATTAGGTGAGGAAACTGTCCTTAATGACATTAGCCCAATACTTGATGAGCTTGATTCATATAAAACCAAAGAAGTGGATTTGGATGAAATTGTTAATAATGAGAAGAGATATATAGACCGTGAACTAAAAGAAAGGATTCAAAACATTGACCTTGAAGGAGATGAAGTTCTCGACTTATTAAACAATGCTTTACCACCAAAACTAGAAGAAATATTTAACGAAATTTTAAGTAAATCAAAGGAAACAATCAAGTTGGAAAGTGGCATTGATTTTGACCCATTCATCAGAAAGTATCCGATTGAAATCGATGACATGGAAATGGAAAGGGTGAAAACAGAAATCCTTTCAAATTCTGAAAATAATTACTTTGATAAGAAGTCCACTGCTGCAGAACAATTGGCATCCATCAAGGAAGATGCTGAAAGGGAAGTCAGTGACATAATCAAGTTTGACTATGAATACGCTTTAGGAAGCTTTGCTTATCTTTATGACTTGAACAAGCCAGAGTTCAGCAATGAATATGATCTTCACCAAGCATTGCACTTGAACTTATGCTTAAGGGAAAGAACCATTAAAGATGGAATTCAAAGAGTGGATTACAAGTTGAATGAAGAGGAAAACATTGCATTGTTGACTGGAGCAAACAGTGGAGGTAAAACAACCCTCCTTGAAACCATTAGCCAAATAGCCATTCTTGGACAGATGGGACTTCCAGTTCCAGCTAAATCCGCTAAGATAAAGTTATTGGATGAAATATATCACTTTTCCAAAAAGAGATCTTTAGATGCTGGAGCATTCGAATCATTCCTGAATGTATTCATGCCAATCGTTACAAGCGATAGCGAAAAATTGGTTCTCCTTGATGAACTTGAGGGAATTACAGAATTGGAAGCAGCTGTAAAGATCATTTCCAGTTTCATTGAAATGATTGAGGAGAGCAATTCCTTTGCTATAATCGTAACCCACATGGCAAATGAGCTAATGAAATACACAGATATCCGTGTTGATGGAATAGAAGCTACAGGTCTTGATGAAAACTATAACCTTATTGTGGATAGAACACCTAAGATGCATTACTTGGCAAAAAGTACACCAGAACTAATCATAAAAAGAATGTATAACAATTCACCACCAGAACTGAAACGAGTATATGGTAAAATCTTGGAAAAGTTTTAAAAAAAGCAGATGTTTAAAAGTAGATATTTAATAAAATAGATTAAATTTAAATTAATCTATAAAAATTATTAAATATTAAATTGATATTTTGCCCGTATACTAACTCTCTTGCTTCACAGGTAGTTTACCCTTTCCTCCACGAGTAACCCTCGAAACAGGCAGCCTATCTAATGCTGGGTTTCTCCTAATCATCGACAGCTAAAGCTTCCCTCATAGGAGGACCATAGGCATCAGTCATAAAATATGATGCGACAATATAATTTTTACTTTAGATTGTATATATAATTTTGTAAAAAGGGTTAAATTTATTAAATTAACATTATAAAATTTTTCAAAAACAATATAAATCAAAAAGCATAAAATAGTTTATAGTAAACTAATGTCAAATTTTCAAATTATTTTTAAAATTGTATTGGGGGATTCTATGATAAAATGTTCCAAATGCGGAAAGGAAAACGTTGATGAAGCTATTTTTTGTTCAGATTGTGGAACTAAATTAGATAATGGCCCATCTGCTCCAAGCACCGATATTGAAACAGATGATTCTGGTTCAGATAGTATTTGGTCTCTTTTTAAAATAAGAAAAGTAGATGAATCTGAAACATTCAGTGCACGTTTTAAAAAACACCCTACTTTATATATCTGTTGTGTTTTCCCATTAATTTTTATATTGGTGATTTCAATAGCTAGCGATGCAAATCTTTTCATTAAAGGATTGCATCCGGCAGATTATGAAACAAATTATCCTGATGAATTTAATAATCTTGATCTTAATGATGATGGCAAATTAGAATTCAATGAAGTGAATCACATTGTCTCACACACACCACAAGATATGCTATATGATATATTTAAAAAGTCGGATAAAGATGATAATGGTTATTTGACTGGTTATGAATTTGATGTGTATCAATCTAAAGCCGACGGCAATGTATATGAAGCAGACTATCGAAGATTAATGGAAGAAATGGAAAGAAATGCTTCAAAGCATAAAGGTGGCCGAGATTACAGTTCTGGAAATTCTAAAGCTACAAATAGCCTTAATAAACTAGAATCTGATAGAAAAGAAGGTTATGTATTGACTTGCCCATACTGTGGAAGCGAATCGATATATGAAATTGATGGTTATTATAGATGTGCTGAATGCGGTAATTCAATCTATGATCCTGATGATTTGGAATTAGGATATGTGGAAGGATACATGGAGTTGTTAGTTCCAATATCGATATATCAATGATTTAATTATTTTTTTCAATGAAAAAATAGTTTTAATAAATGCAAACAATTATATACTATAAGAGACCATTATCATACATATAATATTAGGAGATTAAACATGCCTGACATTGCAAGAATAGTTATTTTTAAAAAAGAAAATGGGGAAGAGTTTATTTTTGAAGACAAATATGTTCAACTCACTTCTTTGGAAAACAAGATGTTAATATTTAAATTTGAAGCTTCTCAAGACATATTGAAGGAAGGAGCAGAATTTTTCAGCACATTCAACACTTATGAACAGATCAAAGTGGATATTGGAGGAACCGGAGAGATTCCATGCTATATGAAAAGCTTATCCCCTATAGTGGGCAGAGGCCCTAAAAAAACAAATGGAGAACATTTGAATGGCATTTTCACATTATCCCTCCAACAAATTGTTGCAGCTCCAGATCCAGAGGAAGAGCAAAACTGCTTAAACTGCGCTTTATCACAGAATGGGGTTTGTTCCATTAAGGATAACAGTGAAAAAACAACTTGTGATGATTTTAAAAAATAGATAGTGGTTTAATAAAAATAGTGAAATATTCATATTTCACAATCCAATCACCTTTTTTTAAACTCCTTTACCTCTAAGGATTCCACTTCATCAAGGAAGACCCAAGTGATCCACTCACCTCTACGAAGTTCAAGCAAAATCTGAATCCCAGTTCTGCCAAAGTCATCCAAATCACATTGAACAATACTCACTTGTTCACATCTTGTTCTGACATTATTTACATTTACAATACAATCCATATAATAATCTAAACCATCTATAAATGGATTATTATTGGTTTCTATCTCATTAATTACATCAATTACTTCCATATTTCAACCCCCTAAACATACTATGAAATCACTCTCAACCTTCTTAAAAAAAAATTTAAAAGGAATAATTGAAATTTTTCTCCAAATACTCCTTAACCCTTTCATTTAAGTCTGCAAGCTCCTGATTATATTCAACATGTTTCAGATTCAAATCATTGTTGAATTTGAGAATCAATAAGTCATCTTCATTAGGCCCGATTGCAAATAAACGGTCAAGAATTCTGTTTGCCTTTTCAAAATCATCCTCAAGGAAACATATGTGCATTGAATAGATATAATGCATATTTTCAAACGGATTTGCCTTATGTTCCTTTTGGAGATATTTCTTGGCCTTTTCAATTTCTTTATTACGAATGCATATCTTCGCCATTTGGGAATGCAGTCCCTTATATTCAGGATTTATTTCAGCCAACCTTTCATACTGTCTAAAAGCATCATCATAATCACCTAAGAAGCAATGATTCTCAGCCAAAAGAAAAATTATATCTTCACTATCAGGCCATGCATCCAATATCTTTTCCGAACATTCAATTGATTTTTCAAAATCACAATAATTCAGATATTCAACAGCATACTCTTTAAGATCATAATACTTCTTAAAACTTTCAAATGGCAAAAGTTCCGTTCCGCAGTCCGAACATAGCTCTCCACCATCATTAATTTCCTTAAAGCATTTTGGACAAAACTTAATAGGGTAGGCGCCACAGAATGGACAGAAATCGAATTCATCCGAATACTTTTCACCACATGTTAAACACTTCATATTATCACCCTTTAAATTATTCTTTTTCAAATATTTTTCAATCATAATTAGCAAATAAAATATAGAAACGATAGTATTTAAAGTTAATGAATTAAAAAAAAG
>JAGCLR010000158.1 GCA_017646885.1 Methanobrevibacter sp.
AACACTATTGAAGAAATGATTGATAATGGAATAGAAGTCATCATTACAACTGGTGGAACCGGTCTCGAATCAAGGGACATCACCATTGAAACAATAGAACCTCTTTTTGAAAAGGAAATAAAAGGATTTGGTGAAATATTCCGAGCTATCTCATATGAAGAGTTAGGAGCAGGATCCCTATTGTCAAGAGCTACTGCAGGAATCTATAGAAAAACCATGATATTTGCAATGCCTGGCTCTCCAAATGCAGTTAAGACAGGACTTGGAATCATCATTGATGAATTGGGCCATTTAAAAAAGCATGCTACAAAATAAGTTTAATTTAAAAAATTCTAAAAAAGTGAAAAAAAGTAAAAAAAGTAAAAAAAGTCCAAAGGAATAAAAAATTTATTCCTTATGGCATTATGAAAAAAACAATCATTATTTAAAATCAATTATTCAAAAAATTCGCTTACGGAAATTAATGGTTCAAGTGTGATTCCTTCATTTGCAAAGGTCTCCATTGCACCTTCTTCTCTGTCAACAACAACAAATGCTTTTTTTACTACTCCACCATTATCAAGTATTGCATTTATTGCTTTTAATAAAGATCCACCAGTGGTGGTAACATCTTCAACAAGAATTACATTGTCACCTTCAAGCAAATCTCCTTCAATCAATTTGGAAGTTCCATAACCTTTTTTCTCTTTTCTAATCATTAAAAGAGGTTTTCCAGATTCAAGAGAAACAGCAGTTGCAATAGGAACAGCACCTAATGCAGGGCCCGCAATCTTATCGATGTCATCATCAACCTTTTCATTGATCAATTTAGCTATAGTAGACAATATTTCAGGTTCGGTAATTGCCCTTTTCATATTGACATAATAATTGCTTTTTTTACCTGAAGCAAGAGTGAAATCACCTTCTTCAAACACCTTATTTTCCTTTAATATTTCAATCAAATACTCTTTTGTAACCATTGAACTCACAACTATGTAAAAATGAATTATAATTTACTTTTCAAATCTTCGATTTCCTCTTCCATTTGAGCAAGGTCTTCATCAAAAATGTCTTTTAAAATAATCTTGTCTCCAATTTTGCTGATCATATCAAAAGGAATTACCAATTCACTTTTACTGATGTTTAAAGATTCTTGAATTCCTCCTTTAGAGACTATAATTGATTCTATGAAATTATCTTCCAGGTCAACCTCAACATCGACAACTTTTCCCATACTCATTATGTCGTTGCCTAAAACCTCTTTACCGACTAATTCCTTAACTATTCTCATAAAAACTCTCTCCGAATAAGTTTGACAATAATTTAATTGAAAACTTTCATTTTATAAACAATATTCTTTTTATTTAAATCAATTAATAAATATTTTGAAAAAATAAATGAAAATAAATGAAAATAAAAATTATTAAAAAAAGTAAAAAATTAGAAAAAGAAAAGAATAAAAAAATGAAAAAATTAAAAGAATAAAGAAAGGATTAATTTAATCCTCACTATTCCATTTTAATGCACCATACACAATACAAATTAATGTAATCAATATTATTAAAACATAAGCTCCCCAAATCCAAGGGTCTTCAATTCCTAAAACCACCATAATATCACCTATTCTTTAGAAATCCCCTCAAAGGATTTGTTAAGGACTTTTTCATCAATTGGTTGTGTAAGCAAACTTACTGCAATGGTAAATATTGCTGAAACAGGTATAGCGAAAATCATTACATCAATTGAATACCATGGCATGGTATTGATTAACATGTCTACACCAAATATGAATTTACAAATACCGAGACCTGTTGCAGTTTTCTTGAATACAAATACAAGCAAGAATAAACTTGTTAATGTACCGGATAAAAGTCCTGCAATCGCACCTTGCTTGGTAGTACGTTTCCAGAACAAAGCTGCACAATAAACCGGCAAGAATGCTGCAGCACATAATCCCATGAACAATGAAGTACCAAGTGCTACAATACTGCCAGGCAATGCTAAACCAATTACCAATGAAAGAATAACTGCTATTAAAATACCTGCTTGGCTAACTGAAATAAATCCTATTTTACTTTCTTCTACAGCATCACCGCGTTTGTTAATTTCCTCTGCAGTATATTCGTCAGAGCCACCTCTATTCCTGATTGCATCAACAATATCGTGACCTAATGCAGTTCCTTGAGTGTGATACTGTGAACTTAAGGTAGACATAGCTGCCGCAAGCAAGGACAATAGGAAAATGTATACGAACCATTCAGGAAGTGCTGTTGAAATGAATGTTGGAATGATTGAATCCATGTTTCCTCCAACATAATCAATTGCAATCTGACCAAAGTTCTGATAGAAGTATACATTGGATAAGGAACCTACAATATAAGCGGTACAAGTCATTACAGCAATGAAGATAGCACCGATTAAAAGTGATCTGTGTAATTCCTTGTTGGATTTAACAGTCATGAATCTTACTGCAAGCTGTGGTTGAGCCAATGCACCGATACCTACACCCATAATGGTTGTAGTTACAAGAGACCACCAGAATGGACTTCCAAGTGTTGGGAAACTTGTCCAACCTGTACCACCTTCAGCGATAGCATCAGGAGGATAAAGGGCAGCCATATTGGTAAGTGCTGTGTTAGCTTCAGTAACACCACCTAATACCCAGTAAATGAATGCAAGCAAGATTATCATACCGACAAACATGATTGTTCCTTGCAATGCATCGGTATACATAACACCTTTCAATCCACCGAACAGTACGTAAGCACAGATAACAACTGCAAGCACTAAAAGCGCTAAATTAAAGTCAAGCATTAAAGAACTTTCCATAAATCTTGCTGCACCAATAAGAACTACCGCTGCATAAATCGGCATAGCACAGAAGATTAGAATTCCACTGAAATACTGTATGAATTTACTATTGAATCTACGACCTAAAAACTCTGGGAAAGTAAGGGATCCGAGATTTTTACCCATTCTACGAGTTCTTTTACCGAAGAATACGAATGCAATGAAAACACCTACAAAAATGTTCAAGAATACAAGCCATAGTATACCCATACCATACTTACCTGCAACTCCTCCGAAACCGACAATAGCTGCAGTTGAAATGAAAGTAGCCCCATAACTCAATGCCATGATATATGGGTGGGTTTCCCTTCCTGCAATCATAAAGTCTTCAGAGGAATTTGTTCTTTTCCATGCAAGGTATCCTACATACCCTACCATAATGAAATAAACAATAAAAACTATTCCTAATAAAAAGTAATTCATTCAAAAACCTCTAAATAAAGATTAATATTAAAAATAATTATTTATAAATATCTTATCCTATTGGCATATTCTAAAATTCCATATGAATAGTATTCAAAAATAATTCTATAGTATTACTAAAAATGAACAAAATTTATCATTTTAGAATATAAAACCATTTAGAATAGTAAAATTTAAACAAATAATACTTTTACACTTTAATTTTTACATTATATTATATATAAATCTTATTAGATAACTTGAAAAAACATATTCAAAATTTAATTAAGAAACCTTATCAAGTCTTAATAAGGTTAATAAGGAATAAAAATAAGATTATTTGAAAAATAAAAACAAAATGTGCAAAAATGAACAAAAAATATCCATTTTAGACATTAAAAATAATTTTTAAACTATTATATTTATTAATGATTATAAATAAATTAAATAATATTATTAAAATCACTGATTAATAATAATATTATTATTAAATAACTGATTAAATAATATTAACTTTAAATAATATTAACTTTGATAATTACTCAAAAGACATATTGAAAATCATGGAGAAATTATATGATTTGGAATGAAAACGCAGAATGCATGGAAAGGGAAGAAAAGAAAGAACTGCAACTCGCCCTATTCCAGCAACAAGTAAAAAGAGTTTATGAAAATGTGCCATTCTACAAGAAAAAGTTTGATGAAGCTGGATTCCATCCAGACGACTTGAAGACTCTTGATGATGTCAGCAAAATACCATTTACCACCAAAGCTGATTTAAGGGAAGCTTACCCATTTGGATTATTTGCTGTACCTGATGATGAGATTATAGAAATCCACAGTACCTCTGGAACCACTGGAACCCCTGTTGTATCCGGATACACTCAAAAGGACATTGACATTTGGGGAGAATGTACTGCAAGAGCTATTGCTATGGCTGGAGGAGACAAAAACTCAAAAATCCAAAATTCATATGGATATGGATTATTTACAGGAGGATTTGGAATCGACCACGGTGCAAAGGCAATGGGTGCAACCGTCATACCAATGTCTGCAGGAAACACTGCAAGACAACTAAAGATTATGGAAGATTTCCAAAGTGACATTTTAACATGCACTCCTTCTTATGCAATGTATTTAGCGGAATCCCTTGAAAAAGAAGGATACACAGCAGATGATATAAGTTTACATGCAGGTATTTTTGGAGCTGAAATGTGGACTGAGGAAATGAGAAACAGCTTAGAGGAAAAGCTTGGAATTACCGCTCATAACATTTATGGATTAACCGAATTGATGGGACCTGGTGTCTCTACCGAATGTGAATACCAAACAGGATTACACATCCAGGAAGATCATTTCTATCCTGAAATCATTGACTCTGAAACTGGAGAAACCCTTGAAGACGGACAAAAAGGGGAATTGGTCTTAACCAACCTTACAAGAGAAGGAATGCCAGTTATCAGATTCAGAACAAAAGACATCACTGCCCTTAGAAGAGATGAATGTCCTTGTGGAAGAACCACTGTTAGAATGGACAGAATCACTGGTAGAAGCGACGATATGTTAAAGATCAAGGGAGTAATGGTTTACCCATCTCAAATTGAAGCTGCTATCTTGCAAATTGAAGGATTAACTGCAAACTATCAAATTCATGTATCAAGACCAAAAACTCTTGATGAAATCGAAGTGAAAGTGGAAACTTCACCTGAAGTGTTCTCTGATGAAATGAAGAAGATTGAAGAATTTGAAAGAAGAATTGCAAGAAAGATCCAAAGTGCTATTGGAATTAGTGTAGATGTGACTTTAGTAGAACCTGAATCCTTG
>JAGCLR010000159.1 GCA_017646885.1 Methanobrevibacter sp.
GTCATTTGAAAGCATTTTAACAGTAGTTTCACTAAAAGTTCCATTGGATAGGAGATAGACAAATTTATTCATCCAATTTGCCACTTGCTTCAAGTCATTTATATTTGCATTTTCACTCCATAAATCGCCGAAGTATGCTCTTCCGAGAGCTTCATTATCCTTTAGGCTTTGTCTGATTTTTATATGATTTCTCACTTTAATCAAGTCATTCAATGCTTCCCTATCACTTGGAACATTGCCGTTATAAAGTTTATAAAGTTCTTCCTTGTGGGAATTTCCACCAAAAAGCTTGAATTTCTTATTGGATTCTTTTTCCAAATCATATATAATTGTATCCAAATCTGCAACAAGCAAATAATCTGAGAATTTATTGAACAATCCAGACGCATGCTGATAATGCTGCAATAGCTTAATGAGCTCCAATGATTTCTCTGGACTATTGAACCAGTGCTTGCTAAGCAATACGGAACTATCCACTAAGTTAGCGCTTTCACTATTTAAGATATTCAATGCAGTGATTGAATCTTCATATTCTCTTAATGTATTAGGGATTTTAATGCCGTAAACTTCGTTGACAACATTCATTTCATATCTGAAATCACTTAAGGACTCTAAGCTATCCCTAATTAATAATTCAATTTCCCTTAAATCCGCTGGAAGCAAACTCTTTGGATTGCAATAGCTCCATGGATTGTTTTTGGAAATGGTTGAGTATAATTCCGCTAAATTCTCTAATGATATTATTATATCATCCAATTCCTTCATGGATAAATCTTCAGCATTGTTGAATCTGACTAAAGGCAATAATTTGCTTTGTCTTGCAAAATAATCTTCTGAAGACTCTTTCATACCATACAATTCAAATGGTGTAAGATTTACATTAGCTATAGGAGTGTGAATAACCTCTGCATACTGGTCTAGTTGGTCACGTAAGTTTTCAAGCTTTCTAAGGGTTTGATCCAATTTCAAGTCCCTTGTAGCTCTTACATTAGTTGCTTTTTTAAGGTTTTTCAAAAATTGCTTTCGTCTTGTCTTATGTGAATGCAATTCCAATACGAATTTTCCAAGCCCTACACTATCCAATCTGCTTTTTACAACCTCAAGTGCAGCCATCTTTTCACTTACAAAAAGAACTGTCTTTCCTTCTGCTATAAGCTCTGCAATCAAGTTTACGATGGTTTGGGATTTACCAGTTCCTGGAGGTCCCTCTACAACTAAATTATGCCCTGCCTTTACGTTTTCTATAACTGCAATCTGTGATGAATCAGCATCCAAGACCTGATACATTGTCTTGTAATGAAGCTTTTCATCAACATCCTCTTCCTCAAATGTATCTTCATATACATTTTTGCTTGGATTGAATATGGACTGAATTAGCTCATTTTTAGTTAAATCAACATCTTTGCTCCAACTTTCAGGATTCAAGTCATTATACATGACAAATTTTGTAAATGAGAAAAATCCTAAAGCCACATCATCCTTAACATCCCATTTGCTAAATGGCCTAATTGCCTTTTTGACATCTGCTAAATATTGGTTCACCCCTTCAATATATGAGGTTTGCTCAAATTTAGGAAGTTCGATTCCTGCTTCCCGCAATTTAGCTTGGATTGAGATATTGTTTTGTATGTCTTCACCAGTCCAGGATAATGAAAATGAATTTCCAACCTTTTTACGTTCCATAGCTACTGGAATAAGAATAAGAGGAGCTAAATTCTTTTGTCTTGGTTTCTTCTTGTCAATCCATTCTATAAAACCAAGAGCTATATATAAGATATTGTAACCTTGTTCCTGAACCATTGTTTTGGATTGTTGGTCAATGTAAAATAGTCTTTTTTGAAGCTCACTAGGTGTCAAATCAGCTTTCAATGTTTTATCGCTTTCAGATGATAAAAACTCTTTTGTTTGATCTATGAATGTGTGAGCTCTTGATTTTCTGGTCTCTGCCTTATTAGGAGAGAAATACATTTTCTTATTCTCTAAAACAAGGATCTTATATGCATTCATCGGTGATTGGTTAATGATACTGAGATTCCTGTTCCTTGCCTTAAAGCTAAGAAGAGGGTTTCTTAAGGTTAAATCCAAGAGTTCTTTTCTTAGATTTTTAAACTCCTTCTCAATATCCTTATTAGATATAGTGTTGTTTTTTGATGGTGTTCTGAATTGCATATTATTATCCCTTTTTAGGTAGAAATTATAATTATAATCTTTAAGATTTATATAAAATATTTATAATTTTTGATACAATTATATTTATATTTATAGTAATTTATAAAGGTTTGTAAATAGCAATTTTTATATAAATCTCTATATTAAATTGAATTTGAATAAAAAGGATTATTTATCCTTTTTTAGTGAAATAAAAGAAAAAATACATATAAAATTTAATTGTTTTTTCTTATAAAAACAGTTAAATATGCGATAATCAATATTTTTAATTATATATTGAATTTTATGAAAATTTTATGTGGAATTTTATGTGAAAATTATTGATATATTTGAATTATAATAATTTTTTTAATAATATTTGGTGATAAAATGGATTATAAATCAAAATTTGGTTTTGGATGTATGAGATTGCCTTTAACTAATCCCAATGATCCAACATCAATTGACCAGGAATTATTCAATGAAATGGTTGATATCTATATGGAAAAGGGTTTTAATTATTTTGACACCTCTTTTGCTTACCATAATGGAACAAGTGAAACAGCTATGCGTAAAGCTATTGTGGAAAGATATCCACGTGAATCATATCAAATATGTGATAAAATGCCTACATGGGCATTGACAAGTGAAGAGGATAATGATAAATTTGTAAATACCATGCTTGAAAGACTTGGAATTGACTATTTTGATGTCTTTTTTGTACATAACATCAATGTTCCTTGGCTAAAGTTAGCTGAAGAGCATAATTCATTTGAATATGTAAAGAACATGAAAGAAAAAGGGATAGCTAAGAAGATAGGCATCAGTTTCCATGACAATGCAGAATTGCTTGAGAAATTCCTAGATAAATATGCAGATATTCTTGATATAGTCCAATTGGAACTTAATTATTTGGATTGGGAAGATCCAGCTATTGAAGCTCACAAATGCTATGACTTATGTGTAAAGCATGGATTAGACGTTTATGTAATGGAGCCATTGAAAGGCGGAGTAATTGTAAACCAACCGGATAGCATTAAGGAAGATTTTAAAGAATTAAATCCAGATAAGTCAATTGCAAGCTATGCTATGAGATTCTGTGCATCATTGGAACATGTAAAAATGGTATTAAGTGGAATGAGTAAGATGGAAGATCTCTTGGATAACATTGACACTTTTGAAAAC
>JAGCLR010000160.1 GCA_017646885.1 Methanobrevibacter sp.
TCGTTTTGATGAATTATATGGCCGCTTAGAAAAGCTTCAGGAGCCAGACTGTGCGGTCATTATTCTCGGCGACGCAGGATTTAATTTTTATTTGAATAAAACAGACAAAAAATTGAAACGAAAAGTAAGTGAATATGGATTTCCAATTTATTGTGTGCGTGGTAATCATGAAGTAAGACCAGAAGATGTTCCTGGAATGAAAGTGGTTTATGATGCTGACGTTCGAGGAAATGTCTATATGGAAGAAGATTTTCCATTGATTAGATATTTTATTGATGGTGAAATTTATGATATTGAAAACTATCGTACGCTTGTAATTGGCGGAGCATATTCTGTGGATAAAGATTACAGATTGCTTCGTGGTTGGAGTTGGTTTTGGAATGAGCAGCTAAACAAAGAAGAAAGAACTCAAATTTTTGATAAGGTAAAAGGAGAGTCATTTGACTTAGTTTTAACTCATACTTGCCCAGAGTCCCTTCAACCGATCGATTTGTTCCTTCCTATGATCGATCAGTCTAAGGTTGATAAAACTATGGAGAACTTTTTGGAAGGAATTAAAACTAACATTACTTGGGATGTTTGGTGCTTCGGACACTTCCATTCCAGTAGAATAGTAGATACTGGAGTTGAAATGTTCTATACTAATATTCAAAGATTAAGAACAGTTATGAATCGCTGGCAAAAATAATCTTATTTGATTTTTTATTAAAAAAATGTTATAATATTATATAAAGTAAAATAAGATTTTTGAAAGAGGTATTTATGATTAGTAAATTAATAAAACAGGCTCAGAAAAATAGTAATATACTATACGAATCTCAAGTAGAAAAAGTATTTAAAACAGCAGAGCAAGTTGAGAAAGCTTGTTCTGAACTTATGGAGTTAGGAATTGACATTATCGCAGATGAAGAACTTGATTTGTCAATTGACGAAAAGAGTCTTCCAGTAGGAGATGCGATTAAGATTTATATGCGAGAAGTGGGTAAAATTCCTCTATTAACTCCAGAAGAAGAATATGAAATTGGACTTAAAGCTGAAGCTGGTGATGAAGAAGCGAAGAACAGATTAGTTCAATCTAACTTGCGTTTAGTTATTAGTATTGCTAAGAAATACACAGGACACGCTGGTATGGGATTCTTGGATATTATTCAGGAAGGTAATATTGGCTTAATCAAGGCTGCTGATAAGTTTGAAGTATCAAAAGGCTTTAAGTTTTCAACATATGCTACTTGGTGGGTGCGCCAGTCCATTTCTAGGGCTCTTGCGAACCAGAGTAGAACGATCCGAGTTCCAGTTCATATGGTAGAAATTATTCAGAAAATGAAGAAAGCTATTCGTGAATTAACTCAGGAACTAGGTAGAGAACCACACACAGATGAAATTGCGGCTAAGATGGGAATGTCTGTCGACCAAGTAAAAGAAATTTACGATATGGTTAAAGACCCAATTTCATTAAGCAACACAGTTAATGATGAAGATGATGCGACTGTTGGGGATTTAATCCCAGACAATAAAGCTGAGGTTCCAGGTGCTTCGTATATTTTACAGGAGAATAAAAATGGAATTTTAACTGTGCTTGATACTTTGTCTGATAGAGAGAGAATGGTTATTATTCATAGATTTGGATTAGACTCTGGTGAACCAAAAACATTGGAGCAGATCGGCCAGGAAATCGGAGTAACCAGAGAAAGAATTAGACAGATTGAAGCAAAGGCATTACGCAAATTGCGTCATCCAGTAAGAGAAAAAATGTTAAGAGAATGTATGGAGGTATAAGTTATGCAGGGTAAAACAAGAGAAGGAATCGTAGCAAGAATCAATGTATTAAAGGCTAAGGGTGCGGCTGAAAACGCTAGACTGATTAAGAAATGGGAACGCAAACTGCGTCAGTGGGATAAGGCGCACGGCGAAGCGTAAAGTCAATAAGGGGAGGTATTAACCTCCCCATTTTTTATTTATTGATTTTTTATAAAAATTATGATATAATATATATATAAGATAAGAAAGGAATTGATACTTATGAAATATTTTATTGATTTTGAAGCAACACAGTTTTCAAATGAAATTATCTCGATCGGTTGTTCCAGAGAAGATGGAAAGGAATTCTATTCTCTTGTTAAGCCTGAAAAGAGAAAATTAACAAAATTTATCACAAACTTAACAGGCATTACACAGGAAATGATAGATGAAGCTCCAACAGCTAATGAAGTATTCGGTCAGTTCTTCGATTATCTTGAAGGTGATAGCGAGTTAAATTTCTATTGTTATGGAAATACTGATATTGACTTCATTAAGAAAACTTTGGAAAACACAACAGATTTCAAAGCTACTGCCGCATTATCTATGATTGGAATGAATTTAAGAGATTATTCCAAGAGTGTTAAATTACATTTTGGATTACATAGAAATATTGGCTTAGTTAAAGTGTTAGCTTATTACAGAGGAGTAGATGAAATTCATCAGGACCA
>JAGCLR010000001.1 GCA_017646885.1 Methanobrevibacter sp.
ATCAGGATTATGGTCCTTTAATCTTTTACCTACACCCATAAGTGTTCCACCGGTTCCAATTCCTGAAACAAATGCGTTTACATCTGGAAGGGTGTCGATGATTTCTTGACCTGTTTTCATATATTGTGCTTCCACATTCAATTCATTGTCAAATTGAAGAGGCTTATAAGCTCCAATTTCATCTGCAAAATCATCTACAAGTTCAAGAGCTCCCTTAAATCCGCCATCTTCTCTGGATACAAGATGAACCTCTGCACCATACATTTGAATAAGTTTCCTTCTTTCGAGAGATACCCAATCAGGCATGAAAATGTGAACATCATGACCTAAAAGCGCTCCGATTGCACTGAAAGCAATTCCAGTGTTTCCGCTTGTAACCTCTATGATAGGTTGGCCATCCTTTAAGTTTCCTCTTTCCTTTTCATTTTGGATAATGTATAATGCTATTCTGTCTTTAATGCTTCCAGAATAGTTGTAATATTCAACTTTAGAGTAAATGCTTCCTTTTTTGCCTTCATATTCATAATCAATCTTAATCATTGGGGTATTGCCAACTAATTTATCAACATTCATAAGATTCCACCAATCAATAATAAAAATAAATAAGCAATGATAAAAATCATTAGTAAATCAGTTACATTAGTAAATCATTAAAATAAATATAACACTATTATATTTGTATTTTAATTATAAAATACTTTTTAAAAAATAGGGAAAAATTTAAAGATAAAATGAATATCTGAAAATAATAAAAAAATAGTTAAAAATAGTCTAAAATTGATTCAATGCTTTAAAAAATGATTAAAAAAGAAATAGCTAAGAACAATCTTAACTATTTAATTGAGCTTCAATAGCTTGGTCAACTAAATGTAAGAATTGATCCTTAGCTTCATATGGTATCATAGCACCAGCTGCTATATCGTGTCCACCACCTTGTCCGCCAAAGTTAACTGCGACTTCGCTTAAAGCTTTGCCTAAATTAACTCCGCGTGCAACCATTGGTCGTGTTGCCCTGCCAGAAACCTTAATGTCCTTATGAAGTCTTGATAATCCTAAAATAGGCTTATCGTCATTTAAGATCTTAGCAGACATTCCAACACCAGCAATTGTTCCCATAATGCTTTTAAGAACCTTGTCCTCACTGTAAAGGTATTGAATATAATTCAATTGTTGGGCGCCTTCACGGCTAATCCAATCAAACCCTTTAGTAAGGTCGTTCCTATAAGTCTTTTGAAGATTGAGGGCCTTATCTAAAGCTTCCTCTCTCTCACCAAGAACAATGCTGATTGCCAATCCATACTCCTTGTTTTTACCACAAGCATCCAAGATTGCAGAATACTCCTCTAAATTACGTAAGACTGGATGCTCACGAGGAACACTGTAAACATCACCAAAGATTTGAGGATTGACCTTTACAAGTTCATCTTTAACAACATCCTTTTCCTCATCTTCCAATTCCACGAACTTAATACCATAGGAAACGCCCATTTTTTCAAGGAGTTCCTGTGATTTCTCCAAACTACCTGTTAAACCAGGAAGTGGAGGATTTAAGGTATAAGCTATTGATTTGAATAGAGGCTCTTGTGCTTTAGAGACTATCTTTAAGTCTTCATGGATTTCCAAATTGCCTGCTTCCTGACCATCCTTCAATATTAATTGGTTTACACCAACAAATCTGTTCTGGCACTGCATGTCACCAAATGCGCCAATAAGCGCCATATAAGCCAAATGCTTTTTGTCCATGTCTCTAACTGACAAATAGCTAGACCCTGCACCACTTATCTCACGACTTCCGTCAACGCCAAACAAGTGAGGGTTGACATGAACGAGATTATCTTTAGGTTCATGGGCGCTTGGCTGGTGATGGTCTGCAACAATAACATCAGCCTTTAGAGAATTAAGCTGCTTGATACAGGCACTGCCCATATCTGAAAAAACATACAACTCATATTTTTCCTTTGCAACATCTCTAATTACATCTGATTTAAGGCGAGGGACAATTGTAATGTGGAATTGTCCTCCCTCTTCCTTAATGGCATTAGCTATAATACCTGCTGATGACAATCCATCAGCATCATTATGAGAAATTAATCTAATAATGTTATCCTTTTCGATATGCTTCTTTAGCATATCTGAAGCTTCACATCCTCTACTTAATAGAGAATCAAATTTTTCATTGTCTCTATTTAACGAGAAGTGCTGCTTTTGTTGGATCGTATCTCCATCCTTCTGGTAATTGGCCATTCTTTGCATAGTATCTACCTAATCTACGGATTCTAGATTCAATGATAGTTAATCCTCTTTTACCATGAAGGTCTTTTGGGTTTTCTTCTAAGTGATCTCTGATATTTACTGCTCTTCTGATTAAATTCATTAAATCTTCAGGGTACTCTTCAGCTTGACCGTTTCTTTTTAAGATTTGGGTAATTTTTTCACCAGTGACTTCTTTTACACTAGGAATACCGTATTGGTCTCTTAAAATTACTCCGATTTGACTTGCAGATTTACCTTCTCTTTTGAATTTTACAATAAATTCTTCGATTTCTTCGTTACTGTATGCGATCCATTCTGGTCTTGCCATAAATATCCTCTCCAATAAGTTTTTTGATTATTTATAGTAAGGTCCTTTGTAAAATAATTATTAATGAAAAATCATCATTTAAACCATTAAAAATGATTTAGAAGACAATGATCATTTTAAAAATTATTTTAAATTCATTTTTGAAAAAATCTTTAAAAAATTACCAAATAGCCAAACAAAATAAAAATAATAAGTTTCAAATTTCATCAATTAAACTAGAATAAAATAGCCAATCTTGGATAAAATTGCCTATTCTAATTTTGTCAATTAAAAAATATTTAAAAATTTATTATTCATCATCTTGGTTTACATACCAATTGATAAATTTTTCTAAAGAATTTCTTCTATGTGAATACTGGTTCTTCTCTTCTGTAGTAAGTTCTCCAAAGGTCTTGCCCTCTTCCTCTATTATGAATAGGGGGTCGTAAGCAAAACCAAGATTGCCTCTTTCTTCAAAAGCTATTTGACCTTCGACACGCCCTAAAAAGACCTTGGGCTCAGAATTGGGTGTGCAATAGCCAATAACTGACCTGAATTCAGCGTATCGATCATCAACTCCATCCATAAGTTTTAATATGTTCTGGTTTCCAAGTGAATTCTGTACAAATTTTGAGTAAGTACCTGGAAAATCGTTTAAAGCTCTTATGAATAAACCAGCATCTTCAACAATCACAGAGCGGTTTAACTCTTGGCAAGCATATTTAGCACCGAATCTTGCTACATCCTCAAGAGTTCCTTGAGGTTCCATGTAACCTAAATCAATATGCTCCAGTTCAACGCCAAAAAGTTTGAAAATATTCTCTGCTTCTTTTACTTTATGTTCGTTCCCAGTTATAAATGTTATCATAGTTTTTATTATATAAAAAAGTTTTAATATATTTATCTGAAAAAGCAAAACAAAATGAAAAGGAAAGATAATGAAAAATAGCGACTTAATGAGTGTATCTTCCCCTACTTTCAATCTCAGCTATCTTATTTGCCATTTTAGACTGGTTATTGGAATCATAAGCTTCTAAAATCCAATCAAATGTTTGAATTGCTATATCATAGTCAATGCTTTGGAATGATTTCTTCAATACCAAAAGATCTGCTGCCTTATCTTCCAAAAGGTCTGAGTATTTTCCAAGTCCAAAGTCAAAAATAGC
>JAGCLR010000015.1 GCA_017646885.1 Methanobrevibacter sp.
GCTTTAACAAGAGACAATTTAGCTGTTTGCAGAGCTGCAGATGCTATCGTTAGGGAAGAAGTGGAAAAAGCTGGATTGGATAAGGAATTATGGCAATATTTCGCTGTACTCACTGACACTAAAGTAACTGGTGTAAAAGGAGATGAAAGAGACTTCGGTTATCTCATTGTCATTAGATTGATCAGTTCTGTAGATGCAATGACTGCAACTGTTCCTGAAATGCCTTGGGATGTAATCAGAACCATCTCCAGAAGAATCACTTCTGAAGTTTCTGAAGTTACTCATGTCGCTTTATCCATTAGTGACAAGCCACCAAGTACCATCGAATTCTGTTAATTATCGATTGTTGTAATTAACTGAAATTCTCTTAATTTAAGTTAAATTAGTTTTAAACTAATTTTAACTTTTTTATTTTTCATCATTTTAAATCACTAAATTAAAATCACCATCATTTATTTTATTTAAGGTATTATTATGAGAACATCTAAGACTACAAAAAACGCTTATTTGGAGAAATTAACTGAAAAGATCAAGATGAATTCAGTTGATGTTGGAAAGGACTTAGATGGAAGTACACCACCATCTGTTTTTATAGGCCGTTGGAGCTATCCTAAAGTGTATGCTGGACCTATGATGGTTCCTCAACTGGGAGATACATACATTATGGACTCTCCAGAGCAATGGATTGCAAACAATAAGTCCCAAGAGGACATCATCACATACCGTATGAATCTTGTTCGCGGAAAGCAATTGATTGACATCAAGGATTTGGAAAATCCTTTTGTTGAAAAGCTTCAGGACATTTCCCTTGCTTCAAAATCAATTGACAGTGAGGCAACTTTCGGTTCAAAGCCTACTGGTGCTAGTTTTAATGAAGAAATCACTCCTCATGGTCCAAGTGCAATAATTGAAAAATTTGACATTGATGCAGTTAGGTGGGATAAGCAGCTTGAAAAAAGCTTTTATGACACTGATCTAAAGGCAAGGGAGGCTGTAATGAATCTCCATAATAAGGATGTTCCATTTTCAGCAATGCAAAAGGCTTTCTCAGTTGGAGCGTTTGGTCTTAAGAAGAATCGAAGATTGGTTCCAACAAGATGGTCAATCACTGCCTGTGACAGCACAATTGCAGATAGCCTATTGAAAGAGGTAAGGCATTATGATATAATGGATTCTCATAGGGTCTATGAGTTTTCAAGCTTGAATAACTATTATGCAATCATCTTAACCCCTACAGAATGGCAATATGAATGGTTTGAAGCATTCATTAAAGTCTTGGGAGGAGAAGAGATGATGTTTTCAGATTATGAGACAAACAGTGATAAGACAGAGTATTCCTGTGTAGGAGGATGCTATTACTCTGCAAAGATGGCTGTGCTTGATAAATTAGCTAAGCTTAAGCTTCAATCAGGAGTTATCATACTTAGGGAAGCTTATTCTGGATATGTTCCCCTTGGAGTGTTTAATGTAAGGGAGAATATCAAATATGCGATGGATGGAGACTATAAGGAGTTTGAATCATTGAAGGAAGCTCTTGTTTACTGTGGAACAAAATTGCAGATACCGATAAGCAAATATGTAAAGCAAAGCAATTTGCTAAAGGAATTATTGCATTCAAAGCAGACAACATTGGATTCTTTCTTTAAGAAATCCCCAGATTTGCAGCAATGAATTAATATTAGGTTAAAATATGAATCTTAAATTTAAAAAACCATCAAAGGAAACTCAAATGGCTATGTCCAAAGTGGCAAGCGGTGAGGATAA
>JAGCLR010000016.1 GCA_017646885.1 Methanobrevibacter sp.
ACGTTTAGCTGCAATTGAACCGACTTTTCTTCCAGGTGGTGCGTGTCTTGAAATAGTAGTAGGACGACCTGGGTGTTGTCTGTTACCTCCTCCGTGAGGGTGGTCAACAGCGTTCATTGCTACTCCTCTAACAGTCATAAACTTCTTACCTTTAGCTTTATAAGCATGCCATCTGACACCTGCTTTCAAGAAAGGTTTTTCTTTTCTTCCTCCACCAGCTACAACACCGATACTTGCACGGCATTGAGGATGGAAAGATTTTAATTCACCAGATGGTAATTCTACAACAGCTTGAGTTGCATCATGGGTAATTAAAGAAGCATAAGTTCCAGAAGATCTTACGAAACGACCTCCGTCTCCTGGAGTGTTTTCAATATTGTAAATTGGAGTACCTTCAGGGATTTCAGCGAGTGGTAAAGTGTTACCGAAACTGATTGGTGCTGAAATACCGCATTCGATATCATCATCAACTTGAATGGTTTCAGGAGCTAAAATATGTCTTTTTTCACCGTTTTCGAATTTAACTAAAGCAATAGGAGCAGTTCTTGCAGGGTCGTGAATGATTTCTACAACTTTACCTTTTAAACTACCTTCTTTTTCTAAATCATCGTATGCTCTGTATTGGATTTTATCTTTGAATCTGTGAGAAGCAACACGATGAGCAGGAGTTCCTCTTCCTCTACGTTGGTGTATTAATCGTTTTCCCATAATCAGTCCTCCTTAGAATACTCCCATTTTAACAGCTACATCTTCAGCTTCGCCTTCTTCAGTGAGTTTGACATAAGCTAATTTGATACCTTTTGGAGTAATGTGAGTGTTGACTCTTGCTACTTCCTGGTCGTATAGCTGTTCAAAAGCTTTTTTGATTTGAGCTTTTGTAGATGTTCTTCTAACAACAAAAGCAAGTTCATTGTTTTGATCGATTAAATTCATAGTTTTCTCAGTTACATGAGGTTTAACAATAATTTTATAAGGATCCATAAATATCCACCTTCTTAAACTATACCTAATAAATTCCTACAGGAATCTATTGGAATAATCCTCCTAATTTTTCAACAGCGGACTTAGTATAAACAGTTAACCTACCAGCATGAGTACCAGGTGCTAATAATTCAGCATTTAAGTTTTCAGCTGTGACAACTTCTACACCAGCATGGTTTCTTGCACCTAAGCCAATGCCTTTGTCTTCAGCTACAACCACTAAAGGTCCTTTGCTGGATTTGTATTTACGTCCTCTTGTTTTTCCTCTACCTGCTCTTATATGTTTGCTGTTTTTAGCTTTAATGATGTCATCGTAAACTCCTAATGCTTTGAAGATTTCACGAGTTTCACTAGCAGTCTTAACAGTTTCCAAATCATCTTCAACAATAATAGGAACTTGTTCGAGATTTTCGATTTTGTGGCCTCTGCCAGCAACCAATTCTTCATTGGTAGTAGCTGCAACAGCGGATCTGATTGCAAATCTTCTTTCCTTATTGTTTACTTTTTCGTGATGATTCTTTTCAGCTCTTACAGGGTGAGCTTTTCTTCCACCTTTTGCTTGTGGAACGAATGCTGCTCTAGCACCGCTTTTGATTCTAGGTACCATAGCTGCACCTCTACCGGATCCCCAGGATTCTGCAGAAGTTCTTTTACCTGCCATAGGGTCATTACCCCAAGGTTGAATTCTTGCGGATTGAGCGGAAAGAACTGCTCTTTTAATAAGGTCAGGTCTGTATTCTTCACTAAAAATAGCAGGAAGTTCGATTTCTTCTTTTACTTCCCCTTGAATTGAATAAACGTTAACTTTCATTTGACTCTCCCCTTTTATACACCTTGTTTAGAAGCAGTACTAATAAATTCGATTTGAGGAGCTGCTTCATCAGCTTTCTTAGGTCTGATAGCTTGTCTAAGAATTACTAATCTTTTAGTAGGGCCAGGGACTGAACCTTTGACTAATACATAGTCATTTTTGACTAAACCGTATCTAATAAATCCACCATCAGGGTTAACTGCATCCACTTCGGATACATCTCCGATTTTTAAGACTTTCTTATTAAATTCAGTTCTTTTGTGGTATCCCATTTGACCTGCTTGTGCAACAGTCCACATAGTTCTTTCAGGAGACCAAGGACCAATGGAACCTACGTGTCTTCCTTTTCCACTTCTCATAGCTTTACCGTATTGAATTCTAATATTCCATCTTTTTACAACCCCTTGGACTCCTTTTCCTTTGGTGGTTGCAATAGCGTCTACATATTGTCCTTCATTAAAGATATCGCTTGCTCTGACTTCTTCACCTAATAAGTTAAGTGCATAGTTTAATTTTTCTTCAGCAGAACTTCCACCTAATGCACATTCAAAGATTTCAGGTTTTTTCTTAGGTACGCTAGCCATCTTAGGGTTAGTGTGCACTAAAACTCTAACTTCTTCAGTTTTGTCTAAAGCGTCTTGTATTTTTGCAATAGCTTCAGATTTATCATAGTCTTTAGGAAGGGTAATTTTCCTAGAGAGCTCTTCATCCAAATTATCTGCAATAACTTCGGTGATAGCTTTAAGTCCATGAGCAGTTTTTTCGTATGATCTTATCCCCATAATTACAAGGGGTGGTACTTCCAAAACAGTTACAGGAGTGAAAACAGTCATACCGTTGGATGGAGAGTTCTTATCAGTGTCTACAACCATAGCATGAGTCATACCTGCTTTGTAACCTGCAAGACCTAAAAGTTTTGGTTCTTCATTACTTGGCCAAGCTTTGATTCTTGGAGTTTCTTTAGCTACTCTCTTACGAGGGCTAAATGCCACAGAACCTTTTCTTGGTTGGTGATGTCTTACCATTTTTTTCCTCCGTTTCTTATAATTTTCCTATAATTAATCAGTCTAATCTATTAAAATATTTTAATTTTTATTAATCTATTAAAATAGATTCTTTTACAAAATTTGATTCATTGATCCAATCATTCGCATTAAGGTGTCTAATCTTAAATTAAATTCTTAATCAATAAAATCTCAGAATAAATAGCTATATTTGCTCTTTTAGTCAAATCGCTAAAATTCTACACTGTTTAAACTTGATTATTCAGTTCATAGTTAATAATTTAGCATACAGTCTCCTAAGATCATATCTAGATCGGGCATACAGCCTAACTTTAAATAATAATATCTAGATTAAGACTGTAGAGGCAAAAATTAAACAGCATATAAGCTAAATAAAGCTAGATAAACGTGAAAAACAAGCTCAAACTTGTTTATGTACTTCTCAAAGATTTATTATAAAGCTCATCTGACTTCATAATTTATCCCATGTCTTTATGGAATATCTCCGTTATGGAGCAAACTTTATAGTGTCTAATTATAAAGCAAATCCTTGAAAGCTAAAGCTGACAATAGCTAAAGCTTCGATCTATATGTTTTTTTAATGTATTTATAATATTACGTATTAACGCTACGTAAATGCGGAAGTTAATAATGAACTATTAACTTAAAGTATATTGAAAATAGCTAAAGTTGAAATTACAGCTTCTTCGGTTCTTACGGTCTCGGTTCCTTGATTTGGAATTGTATTTAACTTTATAGTTTCCCACTTGGAACTTTCCACATTTTCTGAAATAGAAGAATATGGTCCTCCGAACACGATAGCTATATGATTTGAACTTTCCACCTTAGTTTTCAATTCGTCAAAAATAGTATCGATTGTATCTGCATACTTTGTAGTTTCCACCACAAAGTCGGGATTAACTAATTTTAAGCTATTTTTAAGACCTTTATTTGTAGATAATGTCTTAAATCCCCAGTAAATGTCATCTGGTTCATCAGGTGTGACTATTACCTCTTTAGCAAACTTAGTGATTTTAAATGAAAATATTTTATTCAC
>JAGCLR010000017.1 GCA_017646885.1 Methanobrevibacter sp.
CCTTAAAGAATGTTGGAATAAGTGGTGACATTGTTCAAGTTGCAGTTTCCAAAGGCAGAGAAATCGGTGACTTGCATATGCTGATGGCTCAAAATCCTATATTCATTATTAGTGGAAGTGGTGCTCATGAATAGAATATTAATTTCTGGAACCAGCAGTAACTGTGGAAAGACAACAATCACTATGGCTTTGCTTGCAGCATTTCAAAAAAGAGGTTTGGAAATTGCTTCCTTCAAGTCAGGTCCTGATTATATCGACCCTATGTTTCATCGTAAGGTCTTTAATGTAGAGACCCATAACTTGGATCCATACTTTTCAACTGAATCAATGTTATGTGATCAGTTTATCCGCAATCGTGGCAAGGATTTAAGCATAATCGAAGGAGCTATGGGCTTTTATGATGGAATAGGTGTTGAAGGCAAAGCAAGTGCTTGGGAAGTGGCTAAATCCATTAAAGCTCCTGCTGTACTCATTATTGATGCTAAAGGAATGAGCAATTCTGCTGCAGCAATCATAAAAGGATTCAAGGATTTCAAAGAGGAGAGCATGGTTGAAGGAGTCATCTTCAATGGAATTTCTCCAATGCTGTATCCTCTCTTAAGGGATATTGTCGAAAATGCAGGCGTTAAGGCTTATGGTTTCTTGCCAAGAGAGGAGAAGTATTCCATAGGGAGCAGAAACTTAGGATTAATTACTGCTGATGAAATTGAAGACATTAAAGAGAAAATCAATGGTCTTTGTGGATTGGCAGAAAAATACATCGATTTGGATGGATTATATGAATTGGCTAAATCCGCTCCAGTTCTTGAAGCAAGTGAGGATTATAAGGAGTTGATTGAAAGCAGTGCAAAAATTGGTTCTGGTGAAAAGACTCGCATAGCAGTTTCCCGTGATAATGCTTTTTGCTTCATGTATAAGGAAAACATTGAGATATTAGAGGATTTAGGTTGTGAAGTGGTCTATTTCAGTCCATTGGAAGATGAAGAGCTTCCTAAAGATATCTCTGGATTATACTTATGTGGAGGTTATCCTGAACTATATCCTGAAGAATTATCTAAAAATAGGAAATTATGCAATGAGATAAAAGACATAATAGAAAGAGGAATTCCTACAATAGCTGAATGTGGAGGTTTCATGTATTTGCATGATTCCATTGAGAATATTCCTATGGTTGGATTCATAAAAGGCAATTGCATAAAGACAGATAAATTGCAAAGATTCGGTTATATTGAGATAAAGGCATTGCAAGATAACTTGTTATGCAATGAAGGAGATAGCATTAGGGTGCATGAATTCCATTATTATGATAGTGATAACTGTGGAGAAGCATTTATGGCTAAAAAGGCATCCAATGGAGTGGAATACCTTTGCTGTCATGGTTCTGACAGTCTTTATGCTGGTTTCCCACATATTTATCTTCCTGCAAATCCTGAGTTTGCAAAGTCATTTGTTAAGAATGCAAGGAATTGGAAAGGTTAAAATTTATATTTATTAGTAGTTAATTAATTATGTAATTTAGTTGTTATTCATAGAAAATTGAAGTGATAGTATGAAAATTGAATTAGAACAAGTTGAACCTGCTGAAATCGAAAGCAGGAGTATGGAAATTATTGAATCTGAACTTCCTCATGAAATTGACCCTAAATTAGCGCCAATTATTAAAAGAGCAGTTCACACAGCTGCTGATTTTGATTATGTAGATAACTTATGCTTTTCAGAAGATGTAGTTGATAAGGCATTGGAAGCAATTAAAAATGGTGCTTGCATTGTAACTGACACTAATATGGCAAAGGCAGGAATCAATAAGGCAGAACTTAAGAAGTATGGTGGTGAAGTCTTCTGCTTTATGGGTGATGATGACGTTAGAGACATTGCCAAAAAGAATGGATCTACACGTGCAAGAGCATCTATGGATAAGGCAGCAAACTTGGATAAACCA
>JAGCLR010000161.1 GCA_017646885.1 Methanobrevibacter sp.
GAGTTTATATGTAAAGCCACCCATGTTGCAAAATAAGGAAGAAGGCTTATTGCAAATATTTGAATAGCATATATTGACAAGACCTTATGGTCTATCTCTTCAACGATCTGAAACAGATTATGGTTGTCATACCAAATGATGAAAATCACTAAAAAACAGATAGCATAGGTAATGAACCTTGCATTCAATGCTAAAATTGCACCTAATGTAGGGGACGCCGGTTGAGTTAATTTCAACACTAAAACTGTTATGATAATCGCTAAAACTGCATCAAAAAATGTTTCAAATCTGTTTGTATTCATAAATATACCTTTGACTTTTTTAATATATAAATTATAGAATAGCTTTTAGACAAATCTAAAAAAGCATATAATCATTTAGCCCCTATAAATTTATTGACATATTTTACCTTGTTTAAAATATGCATTGTTATCATTGAACTTGCCACAATCAGGACAAATAGAATTATCATTAAGCTGTAAATGTCATGATAAGGCAATATCTTTACATAAATGCATAGGAACAATCCTTGAATCAAATAGATTCCATAACTGTACTTTGCAATTAATGCAGTTCCCCTTCTAAATAAGCTATTCTCATTTTTAATGAAATTCCAATTAAGTCCAAACTTATTGAAGTTCTTAAATAACAAAAATACTCCAATTACCTCAAGAGTGATAGGCAAGGAATATCTGTTTAAAGTATGGAATTTAGTAGGAGTGGAGAAATAAGTTACTATTGCCAAAATAAGTATAGCTGACAATACTGTTAGTGCTAAAGCAAAATAAGGATTGTTTAATACCTCTCTCTTTGTATGCCTTAAGTAATAACCTGCTACAACTAAACCAATTGGGCTTACAAAATAGCTTAACTTAATTGGAAACTGAATATTTAAAGTAAAGTCAAATAAGCAAGTTATTAGCCAAAAAACCAAGAAATATTCCGCTTCTTCAAGTTCTGCATACTGCAGCCATTTATTGAATATAGGCATTATCAAATAAGTTCCTAAAATCATCCAGAAGAACCAGTATGGTAAAAATCCTGGTGATTTTGCCATGAAAACACCGTAGAAGAAACTTAATATTGAATTGACATCAAATGAATAAATGAATCCATATCCAAAATAATAGGATAAAATTACTGCAATAGCTCCTGTAAGCAGTCCCCAAAATAGAAAAGGCTCAACAATACGAGGAATTCTTTTTCCTAAAAACTCCTTGATTGACCATTCACGTCCAAGAGACAATGCTCCTGCCAACATTAAAAAGAGATCCACTCCAATCCTAAGGTTATTTCCAGTAAATTGGGAAACCATCCATCGAAGGCTTGGACCTGTAGCAAAATCAGCCATAACATGAACTCTTGTAACCGCATAAACATGAACAGCTACAACTGTAAGAATGGCTACTGCCCTTAGAGCATCTAAGTAAAATATTCTCTTGGATTTGCTGACTGCCATAAGAAAACCTTAAAATTCCTTCAACAAATAAACTCCACTGATAAAACTCCAGATAATCAAGGTATAAACAGATAATCTTTCAAATATTGGCATGTAAATGCTTTGCATATTAAAGAACATTATCCAAAAGGCTATTAATCCAATGATTCCTAAGGCTAAAGTGATTTTTTGATAGCTTTCAAACTTATCCATAGACCTTGATACGATAATTAGCAATAGGTTACCGCCAAGAATCGCCATTATAGCACCTAAGCTATGATAACCATCGGTTACAGGATTTCCTGCATGAATCATAGCAACAATTATAACTCCAACAGCTGCAACTATAGTTAAAATATAGAAAACAATCTTATTTTTTATAATGAGTTCCTTAAATTTATAGAAA
>JAGCLR010000162.1 GCA_017646885.1 Methanobrevibacter sp.
TCACGGTGGAGGCCTTGATTTAATATTCCCTCACCATGACTCTGAAATTGCTCAAATGGAAGCGGTATCAGGAAAAGAACCATTAGTTCAATACTGGATGCATACCGGTTTCTTGAATGTTTCTGGAGAAAAGATGTCTAAATCTTTAGGTAACTTCATTACCATTAGAGATTTATTGAAAGAGTATTCCGGTGAGACATTTAGATTATTTGTTCTTGCAACTCATTATAGAAGCCCTATAGACTTTAGTGAAGTTAGCTTGCATCAAGCTGAAAAGAATGTATCAAAAATCAAGAATTATATTCAAGTTATTGATGAAAAGATCAACGAAGAGTTTGAAAAAGGAAATGTTTCTGATGATATCGCTTATTTGGCAGACTTAGAGGAAAATGAACTTTTCGAAGAATTGCTTAATTTTGACTACTTCGAATCTTCCTATGATGCATTAAATGAAGGAGTCAATGAGTTCTTCAAGAGTATGGATGATGATTTCAGCACTCCTAAAGCTATTGCAGCTATTTTCTCATTTATTAAACAATCCAATAAGGATTTAAATGAGGATAAAATAATCATTGATGACCTTTTAGCAATTAAACATTGGTTTGCAGATATCAGTCAAATATTAGGTATCAATTTCTTTGATAATGATGATAAGACCAGTGGAGATGAAGATGAATTATTAAATATTATTGCTGATGTTCGTCAAAAATTAAGAGCTGAAAAGCAATATGATTTATCTGATGAAATTAGGGATAAGCTTGTTTCATTAGGTATTGAAGTAAGTGATTAAATAGATTTTATTATTTAATCATTCTTTTCTTCTTTTTTTTTTTATTGTTGTTTATTTTTTTCATTCTTTTTTGTTTTATTTTGTTTTATCTTGTTTTGTTTTCATTGTTTATTCGTATTTTTCTTTTTTTATAGTTTTTTTATAATTAATTATTTTTCATGAAAACTTTTTGGATAATTATAAATATAATAATTTTTATAGTAATTAAAAACAAAAATATAATTGTTAATTATTTATCATTATAAATATGATGAATTACATATTATATAATAACAGATATTAATATTGCAAATATTAATAAAATATTGTTAAATTTAATGATGAATTTTTAAAAATGAGAATTTTTAAAATCAGAATTATTTAAATAATTGAAATAAAGGAGTTAAAATATGACTGATCTTACTAAGATGTTTAATCCAGACTCTGTAGCTATTGTTGGAGCTTCCAACTCTGAAGGAAAAGTTGGTTATATTATAGTAAATAATATGATTAATGATGGTTTTAAAGGAAATATTTATCCTATTAACCCTAAAGATGATGAAATTCAAGGATTAAAAGCATATAAAAATGTGTCTGACTTGCCAGAAGTGCCAGACCTTGTAATTATTTCTATTCCTAGTGTTTTAGTAAACCCAGTTGTTGAAGAATGTGGTGAATTTGGCGTTAAAAACATGGTTGTTATCACTGCAGGATTTAAGGAAATTGGTGGAGAAGGTGTAGAAAGAGAAAATGAGCTTGTAGCTCTTGGTAAAAAATATGGCATAAATATTATTGGTCCTAACAGTTTAGGTATCACTGATTCACATTCATTATTAAATGCTTCATTTTCACAGATTATGCCTCCTACAGGTAATATTGCATTTATTTCCCAAAGTGGAGCTATGATGGTAGCTATTATTGATTGGAGTGTAACTTCTGGAATTGGATTCAGTAAAATTATCAGTTTAGGAAATAAAGCTGGAACTACTGAAATCGAATTAATCGAATATTTATCTGATGATGACGAAACTGCAGTAGTTATCTGTTATCTTGAATCCATCACTGAAGATGATGACTTTGTCAGAACTTTAAGAAAAGTATCTTATAAGAAACCTGTTATTATCTTGAAATCAGGTTCAAGTTCTGCTGGTGCTGAAGCTGCCTCCTCACATACTGGTGCATTAGCTGGTAGTGATGTTGCATTTGACACTGCATTCAAGCAATCTGGTGTATTCAGAGTTACCACTATGGATGAATTGTTTGATGTAGGATTGGCATTCTCCAAATGTCCTTTACCTACTGGACGTAACCTTGCAATCATTACCAATGCAGGTGGTGGAGGAGTTTTATCCGTAGACGCTATGGAAAGATATGGTTTGGATCTTGTTAAATTTGATGAAGAAACCAATGCAAGACTAAAAGAAGCAGTACCTGAAGAAGGAAGTATTAAAAACCCTATTGATGTTTTAGGTGATGCTCCTGTTATCAGATATAAGGAATCTTTGGAAGCTGTATTGGACAGTGATGATGTAGATGGTTTAGTTGTAATGGTATGTCCTACCGCATCTGCAGATGCTGATGGAATTGCTAATGCTCTTGTAGAAGGTGCAAGCGAATTCGACAAACCTGTTATTGCTGTAAATATGGGTGGACCTACCTTTGAAAATGCTAATGATGTATTAAGAGACAATGGAATTCCTACCTATGTATTCCCAGAAACTGCTGTAAAGGTATTTGATTACCTTGCAAGATTTGCTGCTGTTCAAGATAGAAACTATGATGACCCTGTTGGAGCAGTAGATGATGTGGATAAAGAAGCTGTTGAAGCTATTTTTGCTAAAGTTAAAGAAGAGGAAAGAGATACCTTGCTTGGTAGTGAAGCTTATGCTGTAGCTGAGGCTTATGGTATTGAAGCAGCTCCTATTAAATTAGCTACTTCTGCTGAAGAAGCGGGTGTTCTTGCTGAAGAAA
>JAGCLR010000163.1 GCA_017646885.1 Methanobrevibacter sp.
ATTTTAACTTTCCAAGACATATAAAAATTTTAATAATGAAAGTGCATTAAAATAGATTTTAGATTAAAAAGTATTAAAATAATTAACCACATCTTAAAAATACTGAAAGTATGATTCATACTATAAATTTTGATAATTGCTAATCTACATCATGCAAATGAGAAATGGCAATATAGTGAAAAAATGAAAAAATGATCTTTTGAAAAAATAGAAAATAAATTTTAAAATAAAAAATTAAAAAAAATTAAATTGCACAAGATGGTGCAAATCCTAAGTCATTCAATAATGTATCAAGACCCTTTTCTGCCATGACCACATCATCGACCAAACAGAAGATTCCTAACTTGCCTTCCTTAATGAAAGTTGAAAGTTTGCTTGCATCATCCAAAAGTTCAGATGCATCATCTTCAGCAATTGTAAAGAACAAGTCTGTTTCCATCATGTTAAGTGAACTGTTTACATTGAACTTGGAATCAATAGCTCCTTCTGTTCTTTCAATGAGCAAGAAATTCTTGTCAGTCTCACCAACAAAAAATGCAATCTTGGTTCCGGGACTTAAGACTGCAAAATATTGCTCACTGTCACTGACAAACTTATCCCATAAATTATTATCATGAATCTTGACTGGCTTTACCATAAAATCACCTTAAAGAATATTGGGAAATTTTAAAAAATTTTAGAAGATTAATCCAATTCAAATTCTTTTATCTTGTTTTCAATAACTTCTTTCACTATTGAAACGCAGATTTCCCCCTCTTCATCCAATCTTGCAGCATCATTTGCCTTATGTTCAGTTTCCGCTAAAATGTCTCCAACATTAAGCTCATCTGCAATTTCAATACCCTTTTGCTCGAGTATTTTACCAACACAGTTTCCTTCACAACCATTAATAGCTAAAATAGGGTATTTATCAAGCATTCTTTTAAATCCAGTGACATTTGCAGAAGTTGAACCCATACAAATTGATAAGATTTCCACATCATCAATAGCTAAGTCATGAACTGCAACTCTTGCAACCAAACCATTTGGACTCATTCCACTACATGCTGCCAAAGCAATCTTTTCTTCCATAACAACACTTCCTTTTTTAAATCATAAGTTTGATAAACTAATAAATTGTATAATCCTAATTTTCTAAATTATATATTAATAATAAAAACATTACTCTTTTTTCATTTCAGGCACATATTTTGCATAGAAACCATCAGTGTCTGCATAAATGGCCTTGAAACCATAATCTTCAGCTTCCTTCATTGCCTTTTTAATATGCTGACGTCCCCAAGCTGTAATGGATTGTGCACATTCAAATGAATACCAACGGAATCTCAGGAATCCATAAACTCCATACATTGTATTTGCCAAACGCTTCAATGCTTGCTGCTGAACATCCAAACTCTTTCTTAGAATTGGATCATCAGTTGCCTTCATCCTGTTCTTAACAGCAAACCTTTCATTTAGAATATCCTCTAAAGCTGAAGGAATAAATCCTTGAGGCTCTTTCTTGAACTTGAAAAAGTGTTCAGGTGAGATATAGTATTCCTCATCATCATCTATTGCAGAAGAGATTTCCTCTTCCTTAAGATTATCGATTTCATCATAGCCAGTTTCATAATCCTCAAAGTCTTCAAACTTGGCATTATAGGATGAATTGTCTTTTACCAAAACATCTGGAGAAATGTTCTTTGAAATGATTAATGTAGGATACAGGCTCTTGAAGTCGAACTGAACCAAATTCTCATGCAATCCGATTTCAGGCTCTTTAACATATCCTCCAGAGTTGCTTCCTCTTTCCTTGATGTTTTTCATAGTCATATTAGGCTTATTCGGCACGACTTCATCAACTTCATAAGCTTTTCTAACTAAGTACCACTCTGCCTGCTGACCGGTTGCCATACGGGTTACGTCAACAAAAGGCTGACCAACTATACGAGTCAATTCCAAGTTCAAAGGCAATGTTTCCTGAGCTATCTTCAATGTGGAAACCACATCATCCAATGAATACTTGAACAGGTTCTTAAGTTCCTTACCACCATTGTCCCAGAATTCATAGATTCTGTCACCAGGAACATCTATCTTTTCCTCTCCAAAGAACTCGAAGTAGACTCTCTCTAAAGTGTATCTGTCAAGAGACATGTATCTTCTCATAACCAAATACAAGTCAACATGAAGAAGCCCTTTGAATGTAGCTGCATTGTTAAAGCCTCTTCTAATGAACTTGACACCTGACCCATCGACCCCTAAATCCAAGTCAAGTCCCCATATCTTTGCCCTATCCTTAAGGTAAGGGAAGTCAAAGACATCAGAGTTATAGCCTATGATGATGTCAATATTGTTTTCCTTAACGGTCTTTATGAAGGATTCGATCATTTCCTTTTCAGAGTCTACCTTCTCTATAAAGTACATTTCAGGGTCATGCTCAAATTCATCCCCTTTAGTTGAGATTACTTTTCTAACTCCTACATTGCTGTCGATTCCAATCATGATGATTTCATCCTCATTAGGGTTAGGCATCCCATGAGGGTTTCGAACCTCCAAGTCAAAGCTCATCATCCTGAAGTCCTGAAAATCAGTGTTTCCAGTTACAGGAGCTTTGCTTAATTTAAGTATTTCAAGAGAATCGTTATCGCTTTCAATGGTTTCAAAGGAATCTATAATTTCCCCTTCCAATTCCAACTCACCCATTGGAACCAAAGCATTGTCAATCAAATATCTTCTATAAAATGGAATATCATGTTCCCTAAGCTGCTTTACAGAACTTAAATCCCATATCTTGTCTCTGTATTTGGGAACGTCCTGAGGATGGTTGAAGCTTAATTTAATGAATTCGGTAGGAACCTGAAAATCCTTTTTTGTGACCTTTTCAATCACTGTAAAGTCAATTTCCTCTTCCTCTTTAAGTTCCTTCAAATCACTGACACACTTATCGATATTTCCAGAAGGCAAAACATAGAGATAAGGAACGAAAGAGTCATCTAAAGCTATTAAATCATGAGAATTCTCTCCCTTCACCTTACCAAACAAACGTATGACAGGCTTTTCCTCATATGTAATGTAATCAATATCCAAAAGAACAATGTTTCTTCTTACCATCCTATCAACCAAATTCTTTTATAATAATTAATAATCATCAGATTCATTCTTTTCCAGTTCTTCACTCTCTAATTTATCCTTTTCCAACTCTTCCTTAAGGGACTTGATAACCGCATATGCAATTCCCAAAATCAAAGGACCCAATATGAAACCAACAATTCCAAATACATAAGGTCCCGCCATAAATCCAACCAAAAGGATTAAGGAAGGCATGTCAGCATAATTGCTTGCAAGCATTGGACGAATGTACATATCACTCAAGCTTAATACGAATCCCCATAATATTGTAAGGATTCCTTGAGCTATGTCTCCAGCAACAAAGAATGCATAGAGTGCCAATGCCCAATAAACTATCCATGGGCCGAAGATAGGAATCAGCTGTGCAATACCTGTAATGATTCCTAAAAACAATGCAAACTTATATCCTAAGAAATAATAGCCTACACCACCCATAACACCGATAACAATAGCTGTTAGGAAATGACCATAGAAGATGGATTTTAGAACATTTGCAACATCATCCAAGGTTCTTTCAAAGAAAGCCCTATGCTCTTTTGGGATGAATACGAAAATATAATCCAGAACCTTATCGCCATCACGAGTGAAATAATAAATGGAACAGATCAGGACAAACAATTGAACCAGCACATCTGAAAAATGCCTTATGAACCTTATGGCATAATTGAATATGTAAGTTAAGGCTTCATGCACTCCGCTAGTCAATAGCCCTAAGTAAGGTTTAATAAATCCTTGAAGTTCCACA
>JAGCLR010000164.1 GCA_017646885.1 Methanobrevibacter sp.
AAAATAAAAAAAGTAAAAAAATAAGAAAGTAAAAAAAGTAAAAAAAGGAGAAATTTAAAAATCTAAAGAGATTTTAAAATATTAACGTCTTGCACGACCTACTTTACGTGCAATTACAAGTTCTCCAACGGAAATAAGACCTGCAAAGAACTTTTCAAGTCCACCAGTTGCCCAGATAGCTTCACCAAATGTTGCATCTTGAATATTTTTCTCATATTCTTCAGCAGTTATTTTTACACCAGTGGTTCTTGTACTGATTTTAGCGGAAGCTTCCATCAATTCATCCCAGCTGACTCCTCTAAGCTCTTTTTCCATAGCCTTGTAAATCTTATTAACCTTAATATCATACAATGAAGACATTGAATCTACAATATCTACAGATCTGGTAACTCCAATTACCTGATTTTCATCATTGATAATAGGAATGCTAATTAACTTATTGTTGGAAGCTGCAATAACAACATTTCTTGCCGCTTCATTTTCATTAATAGTCATGATTTCCTCAACAGGACTCATAACATCAGCAATAGTTTCCTTGCCTTCACGTAAACCTTTGGTTATATTGAATGAAGTAATCCAACCTTCCAATTTCATGTTTTCATCTAATACAGGAGCAGTAAATCTTTTGAACTCCTCCATTTTTATAGAAACATCTTCGATAGAATCATTTTTTGATACAAAAACAAATTCCTTGTCCATCATCTCTTTAGCTTTCATTTTAAACACTTCTCCATAAAGATTTAAAAATTCATAAATATAATCTCATTAAACTTTTTAGATTTAATCATCTAGAACTAAATTTAAAGCACCTACAGGACATCTGCTGGTACATTCCTTACATCTTATACATTTATCATTATTCAAGAATATTTCACCGTCAACTACCTTGATAGCATCTACAGGACAGTTGTCCTCACATAATTCACAAGCGACACAAATGTCCTGATTGACATCTATGTGACTGTAAATCACCACTGGACCTAAATCCCTTTTGAGGCTAATGGCTCCTTGAATGCATAAATTAGCGCAAGATCCACATCCACAGCAACGGTTCTTATCAATATATGAAAACATATTTCCATCTTCAGTGTCAATAGCTCCAGCACTTGGACATGCTTCCCCATGGGCTTCAATGTATTCTTTGCTTCTTAAAGATATTGCATTAGTAGGGCAGTATTTAAGGCAAGACCCACAACCAATGCACTCTTCACGGTTTATGGAAATATCTTCCATTTTAAGGTTTCTATGAGGAACTTTAATTTCTCTTAATGTATATTCTACAGAATCATTTTCCTTGATTTCTGATTCAGCATCCCATACATAAATACATGAAACAGGGCAGGTTTGAGCACAGATTTCACATTGTACGCAACCATCACCGATTTTAGCTCTTTTAAGCCAAGTGGAAGAACTGATTACATTAATTGGACATTCTTCAACACAAAGATTGCATCTAACACAACGAGGTGATATGGTTATGAGCTTATCCTGATTCTTAAAGTCATGAATGTCTACATTAAAGTCTTCAATATCTTCATCTAAATCTACAGATTTAAGAGTGATTTCCCTCTCTAAGGTTTCAATCTGCTTTTTTAGTTTAATTTCCATATTTTATCCCCATAGATAAAGTTTATTTTTAATTTACTCTAAAAGTAAATTTTTAATCTAAATTCACTAGCTTTTAAAACATTATTATATAATTATATCTTTTAAATAATTTAAATAATTTATTATAATTTAATAATTTCAGTAATTCTCAAATTTTTATAAGGTCTCAATGAACTCTTCCAATTCATCTAAATTAGGCAATCCAGAAATTCCAATAGCTTGAACAGAGCGTGATGCAACCCAATTTGCTATTGTGCAGGATTTAGCCAAATCATATCCCTTAAGATATGAGTATAAAAATCCAGAATTAAAGGAATCTCCTGCAGCTGTAGTGTCAACAGCTTCACATTTGAATGCAGGTATCTTTACCTCTTCATCCTTTTTGTTTATTGCATAAGCTCCTTCAGAACCTCTTTTTACAACAACAGTATCTATGCCATCATTTCGAACATTTACAGCCAAGTCTCTAAAGCTTAATTCATCATCAATACCTAATTTTTCCTTATAATAATCCTCAAAGAGTATTTTCAATTCTCCCTCATTTATAAGAAGAATATCAGTTCTCTCAAGGATTTCCTTAAGTTCTTCAACACCTTTTTTTACATATAGCATTCCAGGATCAAAACTTAAGATGACCTTGTCAGTCAATGACTTCAACAATTCCTTTTGGGCATGGAATGAATCCCCTACAAAGGAACTGTAATGAAGTATCTTGCATTGATTGACGTTCAATGGATTTATCTCATAAATTGTTATCTCATCATTTACACCAGGATCCACATATAGAGCCCTGTCTCCTGCATCGGAAACAAAGCC
>JAGCLR010000165.1 GCA_017646885.1 Methanobrevibacter sp.
TCTTTAAAAAATAGCTTTTTTTGTTAATTAACAATTTTTATTAAATTTGATTTTCTTTTTGTCCTTTTTCCTATTTTACTAAATTTGTTCTAAATAAATAATTACACAAAACAACATAGTTAAATAAGTTAAAGTATAATATAATAATATTGTTTTTGAAAATTTTTTAACGGGGCCCGTAGCTCAGTCTGGCAGAGCGCTTGGCTCTTAACCTTGTTGTCGCGGGTTCAATCCCCGTCGGGCCCGTTTTTTAGCTTTATAGAACTTTTTTTAAATAACTAAATTAAACATTTTAACCAGTTATAATCATTCTCTTTTAGTGTTTTCATCTTGCTGTTGGGTAATTATCCTTTCCAGATTATCGATTTTTGCCTCTAATTTTTCAAATTTCTTTTTAGAGTTTCTATGAACGATTGCTCCAGCCAAAGTAGCTGTACCCACTCCTGAAATGATATATCCGCTCCAAACAAGGAATGTGCTTGTCAATATGCCTCCAGGGGTGTTACCTAAAACTGCATACCCATTACTTGTAAATGCATTTGAAGTCATGGCTAATGAATTTATCGGGTTTTGGTTTTCAAGTAATATTGTTAGGACAAGACAAGTGAAAATTATGCTTACCAAAATCAAAATCAGTTTTTCCAATCCATTTTCATCAGTATACTCTAAAAACCTGTGATATAAAACAACAACCATATATAGCAATGTAGGGATTCGGATGAAGTCCCAATATCCGAGCAATGTTGATCCAAACACAAGGGCAGATATTGATGCAAGTGGCATTAGGAATATGCTTGTTATTCTGCTTCTTGTAGAGCAGTCATAAAAGGCCACTACAATATATGTTGATACGATGATATCGATTAGGGAGTTAATTAAAAACAGTTCATTGCTCACTTCAAAAAATCTGTTAAAGAAGAAGTTTATGATACAGAGGTATATGAAAAGTATTAGAATAAGGTAATGGACCTGTTTCAATGAAAAGATCTCTTCCTTAGGGAGGAATTCCTTGGGATCCATTAGTTTCTTGTAATGCTTGAATAAGTATTTTTTAATTTGTTCTCCAAAGAAACATAATATGATGAATATCCCTATTGCAACAATAATCTGTGTTAGATAGTTAACTAATTCCATAAAAATCACGTTAATATGTTTATGAGTCCTTATAAATAAATTATTATATATTTGATTATTTGTTAGACTTTCGTAAAATATGAATAGTTATGATTAAATAAAAATAATTATAATTAATTTTTTTTTAAACAAAATAATAAAATATATAAATTTTCATTATTAAATTATAATCAGACATTTAAAGTTTAATTAAAAAAATGAAAATTTTTAAAATAAAATCATTTAAAGTAATAATCAGATTTAATGAGGTAAAAATATGAATCCTATTCTAATTGATGATGAAAAATGCATTGCCTGTTCCTCTTGCATTAATGATTGTCCGAATTCATTTATCTATATGGAAGATGGCAAGATACAAACACATGACAAGGGATGTATGGAGTGCGGACATTGTTACGCTATCTGTCCTGAAGGTGCCATTAAAATGGCAAATTATGATTTCAGTGATGAAATGGTAGTGTCTATGACTGAAATAAATGAAGATACTCTTCTAAATGCAATGAAAAGCAGACGTACTATACGGCAATTCAAACCAATTGAGGTAGAAGATGAAAAAATCAATATGATATTGGAAGCTGGAAGATATGCTCCAACTGGAGCAAATTCCCAGGATGTCAAATATACAATTCTCGGATCCAAGCAGGCTGAAGCAGAGGAAATCTGTGTAAACCTATTTAGAAAAGGCAAAAAAGTGGGAAATATAAGCAGCTATTTGAGAAGGATTGAAGTTACTGATGATTTCTTCTTTAAGGGGGCTCCTTTGGTCATAGTCGTTTCAAGCAAAAGCAATATCAATGCAGGACTTGCAAGTGCATATATGGAAATAATGGCTAACAGTCTTGGTTTAGGTGTCCTATACAGCGGATTTTTCGTAATGTGTACAAAGCTAAGCAGGAAACTTAGAAATCTCATTGAATTGGAAAAGGGACATGAAGTGGTTTCTTGTATGGTTATAGGTTATCCTAAGGTCAAATACCAAAGAATTGTTCCTCGTAAGGATTTGCAAGTAAATAGATTATAATTTTGTTTAAAATATTTAATTCTAAATTATATTTTATTTACTTTCTTCATTATTCTGATTTTTTCTTAATTTCTCTTTTTAATTATTTTTTATAGTTTTTTTATTTTTAATCCTTATTTTCTTGCTTTTTTTACTTATTATTAAACTTTTTTTCATTGCATCCAATAAGCTAAACTTAATTCATTTAACAAAAATCTTATATGTATACTTGAATAGATATATATTTAACCTATGTAAGTTTTAATTAACTTAATTTATTTTAAAAAAAGGTAAGTGATCAAAATGGCAAGAGAAGAGAAAAAAGCTGCTAGAAAACGTTTTGATGAGATCATTGGTGTTGCAAAAAGACACCACTTGGCAAAACTCCTAACAAAGAATGAAGATGATGAAGACTTTGAAGTTTCAGACCTCAGATATGCGATGGAAGAGTTAGGTCCTGCATTCATTAAATTAGGTCAGCTATTGGCTACAAGGCCGGATATGGTTGGTAATGAAATTGCAGATGACTTGAAATTACTTAGGGACAACACCCCTGTAACTCCTTTTGATGAAATAAGGGATGTCATAGAAGGGGAGCTTGCACAGCCATTGGAAGATGTATACAGTGAATTCAATGAAGAGCCTCTTGGTTCCGCTTCAATCGGTCAGGTTTATAGAGCCAGATTAAAGGAAAACGGCATGGAAGTTGCGGTTAAGGTTCAAAAGCCAGGTATCTATGATGTCATTGTACCTGATGTAAAGATATTGAATAACTTGGCTGGAACTATCGATAAGCATGTTTCAAAGTCAAGGACATATAACTTGCCTGCAATAGCTAAGGAATTTGAAAAATCAATATTCAAGGAACTTGACTATATGGAGGAAGTCAGAAACATTGGAAAGATCACTAAAAACTTTGAAGAAGTGGAATACATTAAAATACCTGAAGTCTATCCTGAATACTGTACCCCTAAGCTAATTACCATGGAGCTTATTGACGGATATGAGGTAACTGACCTCTTTGACAATGAGATTGAAGGAATCAACAATACTGAAATTGCACAATATGGAACCCAATCCTATTTAAAGCAAGTATTGATTGATGGATTTTTCCATGCAGACCCTCATCCAGGTAACTTGTTTGTAACCAAGGACAATAGGCTTTGCTACATCGATTTCGGTATGATGGGAGTTGTAAATGATGAGTTCAGAGCAAACTTCTCTCAAATGATATTGCTTTTGCTCGGCGGAAACTCAAACCACTTGATTAAGCAAATGCTTTACATGAAGATCATCACTCCAGAGCAAAACACTCCTGACTTCAGAGAGGATGTTGATGATTTGTTGAATACCTATGTAGGTGTTGATATAGACCAGATGGATGGTATCTTTGACCGTTTGATGGACCTTATGATTGAACATAATATTGTTCTTCCAAGAGAATTCGTTATGATTGGAAGAGGAATAATCCTTATTGAGGATGCAGGAAGCAGATTGGATCCTCACTTCAACATTACAGGAGAGCTTGAACATTTCGCTAAGAAAATGGTATCTCAGAAATTCAGCCCAGGAAATCTTGTAAGTGGTGGATTCAACTATATCGTAGAAATTGAACATTTATTAAAGGATTTGCCTGACAGACTCAACAGCACTCTTGACAAGGTTGAAAAAGGGGAATTGGAAATAAATATGAACCACTCCGGTTTGGATGAATTGAAAGACCAATTATCCATATCATTGATTGTTTCTGCATTGCTTGTAGGTTCATCCATTGCTATCTTAGCAGATAAAGGACCAAGGGTATGGGATATTTCAGCTATCGGATTCTTCGGATTCCTTATCAGTGCAGTTCTTGGAATATACATCATAATTAAATTCATACGTACTGAAAAGTAAGTAAAAATTAAATGACAGTAAAGATTTTATGAGGTGGAAAAATGTATAAGAAATTATTTGCATTTTTAATATTGGGGTTCTTGGTCATTGGAGCAGCAAGTGCTGCAGACTTTAAGCTCAATGATGGATTTGAACCAGTAACAGAATATTTCTCTGTAAATAACGAAACAGGGATGACTATATGTACTTGGGATTATGACGAATCAGTTCAAGAATTTTATTTGCAGAATGGCACCGGTTACATTATAGTTGCAGGAGACAACAATACATATAATGTTACCGAAGATGATGGAAATGAAGTAGGGAATGCCATTTCTTATGTGACTAGTGGAAATATTGGTTTAACTTATGGAGTTTTAGAAAAAGTAGAGCTTGAAGGCAAAGAGTATGTCATTTTTGCCTATATGGAAAAGGCAAGCCCTGATGATTGGAAAGCATGTTATGATGAATTGATGAAATTCAATGAAAACAATAACATTGAGCCAATAGCAGATGCTATATAATAGTATTATTTATTTAAATCAATATTTTCATTAAATATTGATTTTTATTTTTATTTTTTTATTTTAAATCAGCTATTTTTTTATTTTTTCATATAATTTTTTCTTATTTTTTTCTAATTTTTCTTAAAATTATCTATTTTTTTATAAAAAACTTAAATATTTCATTAAATTTAATATATATAATTAATTAAGTTTAAATAAGAGATTAAACATAATTTTAATTAATAGTTTTAATTAAGGATTAATCTATCTTGATTAACGTTAAATTAAGTTATATTTAAGTGATAAAATGAGTTTTGAGAATTCTAGTGAAATATTTAAATTACAAAAATTAGTGAAATCTTCCCTTTTGGAGATCAACAAGCTTAAGATGGAAATCGCTCAATTAAAGGATGAGCAAAATTCCCTAATGTCCAATGACGAATTTGAAACCCTAAGAATTGAATCTGAAGAAAATTTAAAGCAAAAAGAAAATGAAATTCTTGATTTGAAGAAACAGCATGAAATTGCAATTTCAGATTTAAAACTTAAATATAATGAAGATTTAAGAATCAAGGATGATGAAATCTCTTCCTTAAAAAATCAGTTTGAAGATGACTTAAAGAGCAAAGGCTTAGAGCTTAGCGACTTCTTAGATAAGTTTGATAATGACATCAAAGTTAAGGATGATGAAATTTCTGATTTAAAGGCTAAGTATCAAGCTGATTTAAAAGCTAAAAACTATGAAATTGATAACTTAACTCATTCTTTAAATACTAATATTGAAGTATTGAACAGATCCAAGGATCTATTGAATTCAAAGGATGAAACCATCAGAAACTTATCTGATAAGGTTAATGAACTTTCTGAAATAAACGAATCTCTTTCTAAAATGAAGGAATCCTTTGATGAAGAATTTAACAGCTTTAAAACTTTAGAATTAGGTCAAGCAAACCTTAAATTGAAAGAGGCATTGAATGATGTAAGCTCTAAAGACAATGAGATTCAAGCTATTTCCAACGATTTGAAGATTGCTGAAAATAAGATAAGTGAAGTTCAACGTCAATTGGAAGAGGCTAGAATTAAGGAGAATGAAGCAAATGTTAAATTGGCAAATACATTAAGCACTGTTGATGACAAGAATATGGAAATCCAGTCCCTTAATGCTCAAATCTCTTCCCAAAATGAGGAAATCCTTGACTTGAAGAATAATTTGGTCAATAAGGATAATCTTGTAGCATTGCAAAGGGAACTTGACTCTCGTGATGTAACAATTCGTGAGAAGGATGTTCAAATCCAATTGTTGAAAGACAAGTCAGTTTCCCGTGAGGAATATGTTAAAGTCCAGAATGAATTGTCTAAAAAGGACTTGCAGATCCAAAGATTGAATGAAGTGAAAGACCTATTCTTTGAATTGTCTGATGACAGCTTCTTGGATAATCAGTCTCAAGACGGAGTCATTAACAAAACATCTGTTGAAGATAGGGAATTGCTTGAGTTAAATGACATTAAGAGAGAATTGGAATTAGCTAAGGAAAACAAGCTTAAGATTAGAGCTGTTGGCGATGAAGAATTGGAAAATGTGGCTAATTTAATTGATTCCCAATCAAATGATGGTGGAGTATCTCAAAATAATGAGGATGTCGAAAGACTAAAAGCAGAACTTGAAGGATACAAATCTACAGTTGAGGAATTGGAAAAATTCAAGTTTGTCTATGAAAAATTGACTGCTCCTCAGTTAAAGAACTTAAATTCAATACAGTCTCAAATTTATCATCTGTTACCTGAAGATGAAGCTATGGATACATTGTCTGTTAAGGAATATCTTAATGATATTGCATTCAAGAACCTTTCATTTGGTAATACCAAGAACATTCTTAAAAGCTTAGAGAGAAAAGGTTATGTTGAAGTGGCTAAAAAAGAAAATGACATATTCTTCTGGCAAAAGCTTCCTTTACCTGAAGAATAATTAATTTTCCTTTTTTTCTTTTTTTATTATATATTTGCTTTTATTTTGCAATATGCTTATTTTTGTACTGTTTTTTAATTTCATGTAATCTTTGAAATTTTCATGAAATCTATTTTTTCTAACTTTTTTTCGTGTTTTCTTATCGCGATTCTGTTCTCGCATTCTTATCTCATTAGGTACTGGATATGTCTTAAGGTTGATATGATAGGAATCAATAGGAACAGGTAAATAAAGTTAGGGTTTACGTTAAAGTCAAGTAAGTTTACGATAATTGTGACTCCCATAAGCATATACAAAGTGTGGAATACATATTTTTTCTCTTCTTCGCTTGTGTATTCTTCAAGGAATCCTCTTTTGTGTGCATAATGGAACATGAATAGGAAGAACAATATAACTAAAAGTATATTCACTCCAAAGATTACATTTGCCAAGAAGAAATGTGAATAGTTTCCAATAACTGTTGTTGTAAATGGTATGAAGCATATGCATGCCAAATAAAAGATATTTAACCATAGATAAGGCATATTCAAGCTTTTTATTTTCATAAACTCATGATGGTAGATCCAGAATGAAGCCAAGACTATGAAGCTCACAATAATCACTCCAGCTATTGGTCCGATGGAGCCTATAAAATTTATAAATCCTGAGTAGTTGAGTATTTCCTTATCTGGCAAGACCATTCCAAAGATCAAAAGGGTCATTACTATACTGAATATACCATCAGTAAGTCCCATTAGTCTTCCAGGGTCAATGTCAATATCCTTTTCAAATGCATCCATGAATCTTTGGTAATAGCTGAGTTTCTGGTTTGCTTTTTCAAGTTTTCTTATCTCTTTATCGATATTCTCTTCATTGATCTCTTCACTGAATCTTTTATTCCTTTTAGCATTCTCAATCTTTCCCTGAACTTTTGCAAGCTTATTTTCATCCATCTTTTTTATTTGCTGTTCAATCTCTTCCTTTAGACTTTCCAATTCCTTATACTTTTCATCAAACTCTTCATCAACATAATCTTTAGAGGGATTGTGATTTCCAATTCCTTTTTCTGCTATAAAATCACCTCCAAGCCAATTATAATTAGTTAAAATTTTGTTTATCTTATTATAATAATATTTTGGAAAATATTATTGTTTTTTTATCCCTCTTTCGATTGTTTACCGCAAAGGAACTAGTGTTAACTGCAAAGGAACTTTCAATTTTAATATATTTTTGTAACTAAATTAAATTTGTATAATTTTGTTCATAATTTTTATAATTTTTTATAATTTTATTCAAAATTTATTATTTTTTATGTATTTTTATTTAAAATAATAATTTTCTAAAAATTCATCATAAAAACAAAAACTTTATATATTACTTTAAACCCATTGTTATTATAGAATAAATATTATTAAATTAGTTGAATCTATAAATGATTTAAATTAACTTATATTTATTTAATCTATCAAAAAAATTATTTATTAAAAAAATTGAGGTGTATAGAATGGCACAAGGTCAACCTATTTTCATTTTACCTGAAGGAACTAACAGATTGTTAGGTAGAGATGCACAAAGAACCAACATCTTAGCAGGTAAAGTATTAGCAGAAACTGTAAGAACCACTTTAGGTCCAAAAGGAATGGACAAAATGTTAGTGGACGGACTCGGAGATATTGTAGTAACCAACGACGGAGTTACTATCTTAAAAGAAATGGATATTGAACACCCTGCAGCAAAAATGCTCGTAGAAGTTGCAAAAACCCAAGAAGACGAAGTTGGAGACGGAACTACTACTGCAGTAATCATTGCTGGAGAATTACTCAAAAAATCCGAAACCTTATTAGATATGGACATTCACCCAACCATCATTGCTATGGGTTACAGACAAGCAGCAGAAAAAGCACAAGAAATCTTAGATGATATCGCTATCGAAGACATTTCCCGTGACATGTTAGTAAAAGTTGCTATGACTGCTATGACTGGTAAAGGAACTGAAAAAGCTCGTGAACCTTTAGCAAACTTAATCGTAGATGCTGTACAACAAGTAGCTGGCGATGGTGAAGTTGACACTGATCACATTAAAATCGAGAAGAAAGACGGCGCTGTAGTAGAAGAATCTACCTTAATCCAAGGTGTAATCGTAGACAAAGAAAAAGTACACCCAGGTATGCCATCTGAATTGAAAGATGCAAAAGTTGTCTTAATCAACTCTCCTTTAGAAGTTAAAGAAACTGAAGTAGATGCTGAAATCAGAATCACTGACCCTGCTCAAATGCAAGCATTCATTGAACAAGAAGAACAAATGGTCAGAGATATGGTTAACAAA
>JAGCLR010000166.1 GCA_017646885.1 Methanobrevibacter sp.
ACAGCCATAATACCTTGTCTAAGTGCGAGTCCTCCTGATGCACAAGCAGCTTCAACTCTTGTACATGGAATTGGGTTCATACCCATACTATCAGAAATAAGTGCTGCTATATGTTCTTGACCTACGAAAAGACCTGCAGACATGTTTCCAACAAACATTGCCTCTAAGTCTGCACCGCTAAGATTAGCATCTTCCATAGCTCCAAGACCAGCTTGTGAAATTAATTCTCTAAATGAACTGTCCCATAATTCACCGAATTTTGTTTGGGAAGCTCCGATAATTGCAACATCTCTCATTTTTTCACCTTTACATAAATATTATAATTAATTCCTCTAACTTTAATCCTCTTTCTATGCCATTCTAAGTTTTCCTTTAAATTTAGCATAAACTGCATAATCAACATAAATCTTTTTAGAGAGGATTTCTTCAGTTGTAGGAGCTAAATTTTTAACTTCTTCAATTCTGTCATTTACAGTTAAGGTAAATCCATCACTACCTGCACCTGAACCGTAGGATACAATGAAAATCTTGTCTCCAGGTTCTGCTTTATCCAAAACGTTGGAAAGTGCTAAAGGAACAGCTCCAGAGTATGTGTTTCCTACATTAGGAGTTAAGAGACCATCCTTATATTGCTCTGGTTTAAATCCTAATTTTGTAGCTGCCCTTAAGTAGAATTTACCATTAGGTTGATGGAAAATAGCATAATCATAATCTTCCACTGTTGTATCGGTTTTCTCAAGCAATCCTTTTGCTGCTCCAAATACATGTTTGAAGTAAGCTGGATCACCAGTGAATCTTCCTCCGTGACTTGGATAAGGTTGACCTTCTCTTCTGTAAAAATCAGGAGTGTCAGTAGTGTAGCTGTAAGTAGTTCCAAAGTCAGCAATGGTGTTTTTGTTACCAATGATATAAGCTGCACCACCAGCAGATGCAGTGTATTCCAAAGCATCTCCAGGAGCTCCTTGAGAGGTATCAGCACCAATAGCTAAACCGTATTTGATCATGCCGGAGTCTACTAAACCCATAGTGGCTTGAATTCCTGCAGTTCCTGCTTTACAAGCAAATTCCAAGTCTGCTGCAGTCATATCAGGAGTAGCTCCAATTGCTTCTGCAACGATTGTAGCGGTTGGTTTTACTGCATAAGGATGAGATTCTGAACCAACATAAACTGCTCCAATATCTTGAGGATCGATTTGTGCTCTAGCTAATGCATGTCTTGCAGCGGTAACTGCAATGGTTGCAGTATCTTCATCAGATGAAGGCACTGATTTTTCATTAACGATTAAACCGTTTGAGATTGAATCAGGGTTATCTCCCCATACCTTTGCGATTTCTTCTACTTTAATTCTATATGAAGGCACATTTGCCCCATATCCAACAATTCCTGCCATTAAATCACAACCATTTAATAATTTAGTTTTAATTAAAATAGCTAATAATTGCTATTAATTCAATTTAATTTTAACAAATAAATATAATTTTTAAATTCAACAATGATTTTATTTTCATTTTGTTTTTTTAAAGAAATATAAACTTAAAATGACTAAAAAAACTTAAAATATTCATTATAAGGTTATATTAATATAATATTATTTTTTAATACATATAAACTTATTTAATTAAATATAGAAAAAAAGCAAAAAATAATTAAAAAGGATTATGCTAAAGCCAGTTAACAATAAAAGCATGCAAAAAATCGTTAAAATAATGAGATAGTTAAAAAAAATAATGTTAAAAAAAAGATCATAAAAAACAGATGCAGCTGCCGGGATTCGAACCCGGGTTGTAGGCTTGGAAGGCCCAAGTAATAACCAGACTATACCACAGCTGCAATAAAAAAAGTGCGGCGTCCGGGATTTGAACCCGGGTCTCTAACGTGGCAGGCTAGAGTCTTAACCAGGCTGGACTAACACCGCAATATACAACATATAAATGTTAGTTTACATAATATATAAATCTTTCTATGAATATTATATATAATATAATAAGGGAAATTCGGTAGTTTCAATTCAAATCAAAAAATGAATTTTCCTTCATTTAAATCAAATGATAAATGGCTGGAAGCATGGATTGAATACCTAATACAAATATAGCAAAACCACCAATGAATTCAATGTGTCTTGAGTATTTCATAGCAGCTTTTGTACCGAAAACTCCAATCAATTGCCAAATGATGACTAAAATGATACTTGCCCCTGCAACAATGAATGGATCAGCACCTTCAATAACTCCTTGAGAAGCTAAAACCAAGTTTTCAATGTTACCAAAAATCAATAGCCCTAAAAAAGGTTTGTATTCATTAATAAAAGACATATTCACACCTAACCTTTAACTGCTTCTATCATTGATTGAATACCTAATAAAAATATGGCTAAACCGCCAATGAATTCAATATAAATTCCATAAGCTTCCAATTGCTGAGTACATACTGTACCAATAATCAACCATAAACTTACACAAATTAAACTGAGAATAGCTAATTTTAAAGGATTGGCAGCTTTAACTACTCCTTGAGAAGCTAAGATTAAGTTTTCTATATTTCCAAAAACTATTAAGGAAATCAAACCAATTGATAGGCCAGACATTTCATCACCATTTATTCATATTAATACTTAAAAATAATTTAATCTTTAACATATTAATTTAATATTTAATCATATTTAAAATTTACTTAAGATTAAAAAATCGAATAAAAAGAGAGCATTAATAAAAATAAGAAAAAAATAATAATTAAAGATTAAAAATAAAAAATAGATAAGTTATTTTCTAGCGATGACACAAAGCCAACCGGTTACCAATTCCCTATCTACACTATCAGGACCACTTTTTGAGAAACAGATAATATCTGAAAATCCTGCTTCACGCAAATATTCATCAAATTCATCTTCTGAGAATATTTTCATATCCAAAAGATCAATAAGTTCCTTTTGACGTTCGTCCTCTTCATCGGGAATTGCCTCATTGCAGATGAACATTATTCCATCATCTTTCAATACCCTTCTGACCTCTTTGCAGTCATTGACAAAGT
>JAGCLR010000167.1 GCA_017646885.1 Methanobrevibacter sp.
CAATTGCAATTTGACTGCTTCTTCAATAGCTATCTTATAAGGGTCATATAATCCAATAGCGGATTTGACTTTTTCTCCAAAGGTTTTTGGTTCCTTTAAATCAATTCCAAAACTACCTACAACAGTTGTAATCAAATAAATCACCGAAATAATATTAAATAATAATTAAAATAAAAATTGAATATTTAATTTATGTTCAAACAATAAATTCAAACAATAAATTTTGAAAATATTTTCTATACACCAATATCCATTGCTCTGACATCTGCAATCTCTTCAGGGCTGATTGGAATCTTAATCGCTGCAGTTCCATGGCATGGTTTGGTATAAGTAATCAATATAGCTCCTTCATCCTCATTGATTCCTACAGGTATAGGTGGAAGTCCAATCAATCTTGCACCTAATACCTTATCTCCAGGGTTTACATGAATGATCTCTTTTGAGTTCTCTTCAATAAGCTTATAGCATTGCTTAACTCCTGAACGTTGTATAAGGATTTCATAATCATCGTTTTGTTGCAAATATGTTTCTAAACAGAAAGACATCTAATCACCATCATTCTCTTATCTAATAAATAGGTAAATATTAATTCAAGCTCTAATTTAAACTATTTTTAATCTTTAATCTTGCTCTAAAGTTTTCAAGTATTGGTCAAACCTTACTTTAATTGGATTTGGATTATGGAATGCTCTTACAGCAATGATATCTGCATCGGTAGAGGATTCTACCATGTCTGCAAATTCTGCAACTTCATCACCATCTCTTGAGAATACAATAGCAAGAGCCTTGCATTTCAATATATGATAATAGGTTATAAAGAAAGTTGCTGCTGCATCCTTGTGAACGCATCCTACCAATAAGTCGTAATCTCCCTCTTCAATTTCATCCAGACATTTTTCAATATCCACTCTTTTCTTAACGTAAACTCCTTCAGGATCTGAAATATCCAATATCTTTCCAGCTGCAGGATTGCTTGATACAGTAACATCATATCCCATCTGGTCTAATTTATATGAAGCATACAAACCAATAGGAGTTTGTGAAGGAGCTTCAGGACATCCAAGTAAAACCAATGCTTTCATTTTATCACATCAATAATTTAAATATACTTTTTATAATAATTAATCACTTTATATCTTTGTTAATAGTTATAAATATAATTATTTAAAAAATGATTAAAAATAGGATAGCAATTTGAATAATGAAAATTGGAATAATAAAAATTGAATGAGGAAAATCAGCACAAAAAGAATATAATATATTGAAAAAATAAAAAAGAAAAATTTTGATCAAACTTTTTCTAAAAGTTTGGGTTAATCATCACTGCTTCCACCATTATAGACAGAACCTGGAGCAAATGGATCCAATGGATGAGTTTGAACCCAATAGCCACAGTTCCAGCAACGACCATCACTATCTAATGGAAAACCGCAAATCGGACAAATAAGCATAGAAATCACCTAATCTCCTTCAAGGTAAGTATTCATCATTAAAGTCATCATAATCATAATCATCAGGACTGCCAAAATGAGCCATATATCCACAGACCCAACAGTTTCCTTCGTCGTCTAATTCACTTCCACATGCAGGACATAAACCATACATAAAATTCCCCCTAAATATTCATCATATTTTAATTAATAATTATAATGATTATAGTTACATTTAAACTTTTCTATATCTACTCAATATCTACTCAATCCGTAATTCCTAACGGAATAGATATCATCCCTATAGAATACATGATTGTAATCCAGCTCTTCATCAAGGTTTACCAATCTATAAGGCATGTCTCCCCTTTGATAAATCAATAGGTCTGTAGCACTGAAATCACTTAATTCATAGATGACATGATCAATTATCTCCTGTTCCTCTTTAGTGAAATTGAATAGGGGAATCTGTCTGATATAATATCTTTTTATTAAGTAATAGTAGTAAACTTCCTGCCTATAATAGAGATTATGAGACCTTATAAGTTGATTCATGATTTCATTGAAATGCATGGGAACTATTCCTATTCTTGATTTTAAATAAATCTCATTGGTTAATGATTCTCCATGCAATTCATAATAATTGAAGTCTATGAAATATAGCAAAACCGAAATGACCGTTTTTCCAAGATTATCCTTATGTGTGCAGCGTGTA
>JAGCLR010000168.1 GCA_017646885.1 Methanobrevibacter sp.
CAAATTTGACGTTCTTTCGTGGGGCGAACAAGAATCGAACTTGTGACCTCATGCCTGTCAAGCATGCGCTCTAAACCAACTGAGCTACCGTCCCATTTGCGAGTGCAAAGATACAACTTTTTTTTATTCGTCCAAATATTTTTTATGTCATTTTTTATTTTATTTTTGAGTTTTCTAAATGTATTATTATGAATAAAATTAAATCTCTGTTAATCACAATGTTCCTGCTTAACGCATTCTGTTTACTCAATGCTCAGGAAAAGAAAAATTTTGAATTGGCTGACATTTATGAACGCCCAACCTTCTCAATAAAGGGTGTCAGAGGCATGAATCCAATGAAAGATGGCAATACTTATGCTACTCTTGAAAAAGGCGAATTGAATGTATATAACTATAAAACCGGTAAAAAGGTTAAGTCTATATTCAATATGAAAGACCTTATCCTCTCTGGTGATTCTGTTCCATTGCCATTGTATGGAACATACACTCTCAGCGACGATGAAACTAAAGTGTTGTTTATGAATAATATGAATCCAATCTACAGACATTCATATACAGCTAGTTTCTATGTTTACGATATTAATAATAAGGTGCTGACTCCATTGTCAGAAAATGGTGATCAACGTCTTGCAACATTCTCACCTGATGCTACAAAAGTAGCTTTTATGCGTGATAATAATTTGTTTATTAAAGATTTAAAAACAAACGAGGAAATTCAATTTACTCATGATGGTAAATGGAATCATATTATTAATGGTGCTCCGGACTGGGTTTATGAAGAGGAATTTGGTTTTGCACAAGGTTTCTTCTGGTCTCCAGATAGCAAGAAGATTGCATTCTATCGCTTCGATGAATCGAATGTGAAAGAATTTAATATGCAAATGACAGAAGGTTTGTATATGCAAGATTATAAATTCAAATATCCAAAAGCTGGTGAAGATAATTCAATCGTTGAAATCTATGTCTATGATGTGGAATCTGGTAAGACAATAAAAATGAATACAGGTGAAGAAACTGATATTTATTTCCCAAGAATTAAGTGGACTCAGAATCCTAATATCTTGGCAATACAAAGATTGAACCGTCACCAAAATCATCTTGAAATTTTAACAGCTGACGCTGCAACTGGCGAAACATCTGTTATTTACGATGAAACTAATCCTTATTATATAGACATTACAGATAACTGGACATTTTTAGTTGACGGAAAAAGATTCTTGATGACAAGCGAAGCTGATGGATTTAACCACATTTACTTGTACACAATGGATGGAACTCTTGTAAAACAGCTTACATCTGGCAACTGGGAGGTTACTGAGGTTTATGGCTTCGATGGAAAAGAAGTTTATTTCCAAGCTGCTAAAAATAGTTCAATAGAACGTCAAATTTATGCAGTGAACTTGAAAGGTGAGATGCGTGCATTAATTAATAAGGTAGGTACAAATAACGCAAGATTCAGTTCTAACTTTAAATATTTAATAAATATCAATTCATCAGCAGATCAACCACACCAATATGTTTTGTTTGATAACAAAGGCAAACAAGTGAGAGTGTTGGAAGATAATAAAGAATTTTTAGAAAGAATGAGTGAATATAATGTCGCTAAAAAAGAATTTGTGACAATTACTGATCCAGCATTTACTTTGCCTGATGGAACTCAGTTGGAAATGGAAACATGGCGTATTTTGCCTCCAGATTTTGATCCAAATAAGAAGTATCCAGTTTTGATTTATGTTTATGGCGGTCCTGGACACCAAACTGTTATGAATTCATGGAATCATAGCGACTATGCATGGATGCAAATCTTAGCTCAAAATGGAATAATCTGTGTGTCTATTAACAATAGAGGCGGTGGTGCTAGAGGTGAGGCATTCAAGAAAATGACATATCAACAACTTGGAAAATATGAAACAGAAGATATGATAACATTGGCTAAATATATGGCTGCGCAACCTTACGTAAATCCTGACAAAATTGCTATCTATGGATGGAGTTATGGTGGATTTATGGCTACCTCTGGAATTACTAAAGGAGCAGATTATATAAGCACAGCTGTTGCAGTTGCTCCTGTTACAAACTGGCGTTATTATGATAATATCTATACAGAAAGATTTATGCGTACTCCACAAGAAAATCCTTCTGGATATGATGATAACTCACCTATAAATTTTGTGGAAAAATTGAAAGGTAATTATCTCTTATGTCATGGTAGCGGTGATG
>JAGCLR010000169.1 GCA_017646885.1 Methanobrevibacter sp.
ATTTCGGTGGTGATGAATCATTTGATATAGCAATTGACATGCTTGTTGAAGGTTCTGTAGGTGTGGATAGACATGGAAACAGAATAGGAAAGGGAAAAGGATTTGCAGATAGGGAAATCGAAGATCTTTTTAATAAAAAATTGATAGATGAAAACACTCCTTTAGTAAGCACTATCCACCCATTTCAATTAATTGAGCATGTTCCAATGGAAGAGCATGACAGGAAATTGAATATGATTGTCAGCACTGATGAGATTATTAGAATTTGATTTTTTTGAATATTTTTTTAACATTTATATATACAATATTTTTAGGTATACCATATTTTAGAAATATTTATTAATCTATAAAACTAAAATAGTTTTAAGTAGTTTAAACTACTACTGAATTCTTATTTATTAAGAATTAACACATGTGTTAAAAAATAATTTTAGGTGATTATATGGCAGATTTAAAAGGTACTAAAACCGAAGCTAACTTAGCTGCAGCTTTTGCTGGTGAATCTCAAGCTCATGCTAAATATCAATATTTCGCAAGTAAAGCTAAAAAAGAAGGATACGTACAAATCCACGATATCTTTATGGAAACTTCCAAAAACGAAAAAGAACATGCAAAAATTTGGTTCAAACTTTTACACGATGGTGAAGTTCCAGACACTATTGCTAACTTAAACGCAGCAGCAGATGGTGAAAACGAAGAATGGACTGCAATGTACAAAGAATTCGCAGAAACCGCAATCGAAGAAGGTTTCGATGAAATCGCAGGCTTATTCACCATGGTTGGTAATATCGAAAAAGAACACGAAGAAAGATACAGAGCTTTACTCGCTAATGTTGAAGGCGAAACTGTATTCAAGAAAGAAGAAGAAATTGAATGGAAATGTATTAACTGTGGTCACATCATTTCAGGAACCGATGCTCCTGTAATTTGCCCAGTATGTAAACACCCTCAATCTTACTTCGAAGAAAGAGCAACCAACTTCAAATAAGTTTGTTGATTAGTTCTTTTAGCTATTAATGATTTTCATTAATAGCATTTTTCTATTTTTTTTAAATTTTTCATAATAACTATTGATCTATCTATTTTTGGTGATGAAAGTGTCTAAAGATGAAAATTGTCAAATCGATGATGATTGTTCCAATGGTACTTGTGCACCAGTAAGCCCTTTTTCAAAAGAAGGAGTTTCATTTTTAATTTTTATAGCTGCTTTATTTATTGTTCTATTTTTGGTGTTGTTCTATAGTGGCTATATCTAGAGGCGTCAGGTGATTCTATGAAGGACATGTGGGGATTGACTGTTAGAGGAATATGTGAGTACAATAATAGGGTCTTGCTCTTGAAGCTCAGGTCCATTTCTGCTCATGATGCAGGAAAATGGGAAATTCCCGGAGGCAAAGTCAAAAGGTGTGAGTTCTTTGATGATGCATTGAAAAGAGAATATCTGGAAGAAACTGGCCTTGAGATAGAGATAGACTCATTATACAATGCCATTCAAAAGAATTATACTGCATGCAAGACTGGTGAAAGCATTAAATCCATCCAGCTTATTATGAAAGTCAGTGTAAAAACTGATGAAGTTGTAATTAGTGATGAACATGATATGTATGGATGGTTCACTAAAGAAGAGATTATAGATATGATTGAAGATAATCAATTAACTCCTCCAGCAATTGATGCTTTTTTAAGGTAACTATTGATTTAATTGATTGTTTTTTTAATTAAATTATATAAAAATTTTTAACTATTTTTTTAGCTATTTTTTATTAATCTATTCTGCATTTTCCTCATCCATCATTTCCTCTTCAATCTCCTTCATCATGTCTTCAAATTCCCTTTCCTCATCAAAGAGATTTAAGAAGTCGTCAATGCTTATCTTGTATTCATTTTCTGCACTTGGATTAATGATGATTTGATCAAAGCTGTCTTGAATTGGAACTATTGACTTATACAGGTCTCTCATAAATAAAGATCCGACTGTTGTGTTCAATTGAACATCATGAATGTTCTCCTCATCTGTAAAGATAGGTATGACTTTGATTCCATTTGGACCTACAAAGGATTTTAAATGAAACTTGACTTCCTTATTGATTTCATTCAATCCCTCCAGATTCATGTTTTCAAGGTCTAGTGAGTCGAGCTCTATCTGAAGAGGAACCAATAACTCTGATTTTCTAAATTCATTTAGGAAGTGTTCATTTTCCTCTTCGCTCATTTCTGATTGTATTTTCATCAATTCTTCAAGTTTTTCATTATAGAGTATGCTCATATAAATCCCTAAAAGTTATTTTTCTCTAAAAATTCATCAAAGTCTATCTTATATGAATCAACGCTGTATGGATTTATTACAATATAATTGAAATCAATGTCAAACTGTGCCAATATGAGAGATAATTCCATTACGTTTACAGCTATTGACTTGATTTGGTATCCTGCCTTTTCCAATTC
>JAGCLR010000170.1 GCA_017646885.1 Methanobrevibacter sp.
ATATTACTTTTGTAACTCGATATAGCAATAGTGGCAATCCTTTTGTAAAATACCAGTACGAAAATGGTGTAATGATTGGTCAAGTGCCTATTACAAAAGTCGAAAATGTAACTAAACAGGCAACTACACCTGTAGAAGAAAAAGATGCTATTAAGGACCCTGACGAAGTTAAAGAAACTACTGTAAAGGTAAAAAAAGAAAAGACTAAGAAAAATCCTCGTGGTGCAGGAAGAAAAAGTAACGAACAAAAAAGACAAGAAGCATTAGAAAATACAGAAGGAAAAGACTTATCTTCTAACGTAAATAATACTATAGAAGAAAATAGTGGTCTTGGCATGGTTGATTTCTTGATGACAGAGATTGGTAATATGCCTGATGTGGTAAAAGACATAGCAGAACCAATGCTTGACGATTTTGACGAAAATACATCATACGAACATGCTTATAAACTATTCACCGATGTAGAGAATGAATTAATTAAACAAGGCGTAAATGCAACTAAATTTCATGATTTAGCAGAGATGTATATTTACAGACCTTGTGAGGTTACAGATGAAACAATAAAAGAGAAATATCCTTTATTGGAACAAACTCAAACTCAACAAGAAGAGAATACAAAGGTAATCGAAGAAGAGGATGTGGAAGAAGTTGGTGAGAACTCTGTAGCATACACACAAGAATACATTGATTCTATTCCACTTGAAGAGTTTACTTATTATGAGAAATTTGACTATCAAGACAAAAAGAATGGTATTCCTAAAAAAGGTATAGCTATTGTTAAACCATTAGACGACAGATATTATGCTGCTGTATTTTCTGTAAACGGAAAGAAAGTTCGCAGTATCATAGATAGTAATAAAGTTGAAATATCACCAATAGAAGGTATTATTGTTTATCCAAAAGGAGAAAATGGCGAGGCTGACTTTAGTAAACCTTACCTTGCAATGACAGATGGAGAATTAACAACTCGTGATACTGTTAATCTTAAATCTTTATTTGATGGCGAAGGTGATTCTAAAAGAAGTCAATTTGCCACTACTCTATTCTTGTCTAATGGCAATCGATTGGTTAAGACAGATTCTGAAATAAAAGAAGAGAAAAAGAATAATGCTGTTAAAAATTTTGAAAAGATAGAAGGTTCAAACGAATCTAAATTCAAAACAAAAGTAGCACAATATCTTGATATTATTGAAGAAGGTCTAAGGATTAATGAAAACTCACACGCAGACTTGTTGTCAAAGCTTAATGAGTTTATAGGTCGTATAAACACATTAGCAGAGGGTGTTGGATTTATTAAAATTAAACCACTCAAAACAGGAAGTTCAAGAGCAGAATTGGAAAGCTACATAAAAGCCATTCGTAATTTTATCGAAAATCCAACAGGAGATGTATCTACTATAGTTAATGATATCGTTTCTCGTCACAATTTGAGTAATATTACAGAAAGTGAAGAGTTTAGTGATGTAGTCAAAAATCAAGCAAGTCTATCTCCAGCCTTAAAGAAAAAAGTTAAAGCAGAGGTAGCTGAACTCAAAGAACAAGAAAAAGATATTGTTGCTCAAATAACAGAGAAAAACAGAAAAGGGTCATTAAGTGCTGTTGAGAGAATAGAACTAAAGAAACTCAAAGATAAAAAGGCTGAAATTTCTAAAGAACGCAAAGAGAAAGAGGCTTCTTTGGAAGGTAACTTCAATAAAGTTATTGACTATGTCAACGAACAAATCAATCGTGTTAATGCTGAATTTAAGTTATTCGGAATAACTCCTATTAAAAAAATAGAATCAACAAAAGCAAATCCTATCAAAGATATAAAAGAATTGAAAGGTGTGCTTGATGAAGCATTATCGGCAGAACGAAAAGTAGAAGCAACAACAAAAGAATATGATTCTAAAGAAGAGGCTATTAAACAACTCATGAAGGAGTATGAAGTTGATGAGGCTACTGCAAATGACATCTACGATTTAAGAGAAAAGAACGGAACACTTGAAGTGAGAAAAGCAATACCATCAGCAATAGCTGATGTATATGCGAATGAATATTGGTATTCAGGTGCAAGAAAACGATTTGAGCAATCATTGGATGTGTTGTTTGCTGGTGGAGTAAGAGTAGTAAGTCAAGAGGCTATTGATAAAATTCTCAACCTCAACAAGCCTATTGCAGTAACACAAAAGAATGTAGATATACTTAAACAATGGATTGGTGGTATAGATATAGAAGTAGTAAAACCTGACCATAAAGATAGAGCTTTGTATGATGGAGCTTTTGGATGGTATGATTTGGCTATTAAGAGAGTTGTTGTTGTTGAAGGCGCACCTATATCAGTAGTATTACACGAAGTTGGTTGGCATGCTACATTAGATTGGGCTAAAACCAACGATACGAAAATGTATGAAAAGATGCTACAAATTGCGTCTGAGGCTCCAGCTGATATAAGATTTGATATTGTAAGCAAGTATGGAGAGTTGAGCGAAGAAGCATTCTTGGATGAGTTAGGAGCTGAGATGTTTACTCGTGCAGCGCAAAAGAAATTGTATGAATATATAACTACACAAGAAGCACGCAGATGGTGGCAAAAGATGTTCGATGCTTTCGATAATGTATTCAAAAAAGCAAGATTAAAATTATTCCGCCAACCAATCAAATCAAAGAAAATTGATTTTGAAGCGATGGGAAAAATGAACTCTGTTGATTTCTTGAATACTCTTGCCGATACAATGATTAAAGGAGAAGTGTTAGGCAAATGGAGTGAAAAAGATAAGATAGATGCTGTAAGAGCTGATAAGGGAATTAGATGGAATAAAGAAGAAGACTATAAAGCTATCAAGGAAAAGAACTACGAATTAGTAAAAGAATGGGCTAAAAATAACGAAAGCACCACACAAGGTGATGCTTCCGAGGCTCGACTGCCAAATGATAACATTCCGTCAGTGCCCACTTCAAGTGCAAAGTTACAACAAAATATTGAAATAACAAATAATTTGAATAAAATTATTTCAGATATAAATAATGGTCGTTCTATTGGTATACATGAATTATTATTTGAAATCTCAAAATCATTTGGTGTAAATGTTAATTCATTAGAAAAATCAAAATATATAAAATTACCGAATGGATTACATTTAAGAATATCTGACCATTATAGTAATACTATGTATTTCAATTATTATAAACACAATACAGATAATTATGGGTTAGTTATAAAACAAAGTAATGCTAAGTTTAGAGATAATGATAATGTCGATTATTGGGAATTTGCATACTATCCTGATTTATTAAACAAAGAAAGACAAATAGAAATTATTCGTGGTTTAATTGAGTTTGTTAATAATGGCAATTTCTCTGCGCTACCAGCACCAGACAAAATGAATGGTTCGGGTAAATATAAAGAAGTATCTGATAAATATAATCAAGACAATAAAAAAGATACCAATATCCGCCAAATGCGTGCATACCACGGTTCAGGCGCAGACTTTGATAGATTTAACCATTCATTTATGGGAACAGGGGAAGGTGCACAGGCTTATGGTTGGGGTACTTACGTAACAGAGGTTGATGGTATTGCGGAAATGTATGCAGACAGATATAGTACTAATGATGTTGATAAATTCATAGGCATTAAAATTAATGGCGTTGAAGTTGATTTAGATGAAACATTGAAAGATTTATTAAGTAATGTAAATGGAAAAATTAGAGCTAGATATATTTATGATAATAATTTAGATTACTTTTATACTTATTTAGATGACATATCAAATAGTATATCATCTTTTTCTGAATTATCTGATAGTTATTTTGAAGAAGCAAAGAAGGAAACCAATGTTAATAAAAAAAATGAATTAAATGAAGAGGCAAGATTTTGGTTAAGTCAAGCAGAAGAACTCAAAAAACAGCTAAATGAACTAAATAGTATCGATGCGAAAGAAATAGAGTTCATTGAAAACAAAAATTACGTTTCAAAAGGCAGAAATCTCTATACAGTTGAAATCCCTGACGATAATGGAAGTAACTACTTAGATTATACTCGCAAAGTACCACACAAAGAACTTGATAGAATTAAAGAAGAATTATTAAATGAAGGTCCATCTGTTCAACATAGAATTATAGATTTGAGCGATAATTCTTCTGATTATGACTTCAACTATAAATCAGCACTTGACGAGTTAATTGAAAATGGTTTTACAGGAAATGATTTATATGCAGAGCTTGAAGAGATTTTAGGTTCAGATAGAAAGGCAAGTGAGTTTTTGCATCGAATTGGATATGTTGGAATTAAATACCCAGCAGAATATCAATCTGGTGGTCGTTCTGATAATGCTAAAAACTATGTTATCTTTGATGCAAATGACATCAAAATTGTAGACCATGTCCGCTATATGGCATCTGGCTCAAACATCTATGGTGTACAACAAGGTGACGAATTGTTTGTTAATATTACTCCTGAACAGAAGATTGGAGATTGTGCAGACCTTTGGTTAGAGCAACTCCGACAATCAAATCCAAGAGCATACGAGTTGATATTTGGTAAAGGAGAAAACCCTAATCTTATGTCGGACCTTATGGCTATCGTAAGAGATAAACTCAAAGGATTGGTAGATGCAGAGGAAATAGACTTATCGGATGAAGTATTGAGAGAGATGACATTTGAAGAGTTTATGACTTTTGCTGATGCCCTTGAAAATCTTAACATGCAAAATGTGTCAAAGAGCATTACACGAGTTCAAGAAAGTATGGAGAAATTTGAAGCCATGTTAAGTGCAGAAAGTCCTACAAGTGATAAAGTAAAAGAAGCTCTTGAAAGATGGTGGACTGCAGCAATGGATGATGGTTTGCCTATTACAAGAATGTTGCAAGGTCTAAATGCACATCTTATCAAAGAAGGATTACCTAAATTGGATAGCAGATACGACATTGCAAACTTACGTAATCTTGCGCAATCAAAATCAAAATTCTTTATTGAGAAGTTTAGAGATAGAGGCGAGTTTGCTGACTTTGTAGAACAAGCAAAAGCACTTGATGCTATAATAGAGAACAATGAAGCATTAAAAGATTTAGCAGATAAATTAGCCCTTGATAGAGTAAACAGTGATAAAGAAGCATTGCATTCATTAGTTGAGGTCTATATGCTTGCAAAAGATAATATCGAGAGAAGAAATATGGATTTACCTTGCACAAGCAATGATGCATGGTTGGAATCTACAGGTATGGCAGATGTTGAGTTTGTTGAAATATTTGAGGCGGAATTTACAACAAAACAATTAGCTGATTTTTGGAGAGCAAAAAATAAAGCTACAAATGTTTCTCTTGACTTCTTACTTGATTATGGCATATTAACACAAGAGCAATACGATAAATTCAAGGAAAGACAATACTATGTTCCACAACGTGGTTTTGATAATCTTGAACTTGAAGAAGATAAGAATATTCCAAGAAACACAAGTGTTCCTAATCCTAAATCGGTTCAAGCATTATATAAAGCAGGAGGTCGTGATACAATGGCAACAAGCCCTATTGCACAAATACTTTTGATTACAGACAATGCTATTAGAACATCATTAAACAATGAATATCGTAAAGCAATGTTGGATTTAGTAAGAATGTACCCTGCTTATTTTATTGACGAAGCAACAGGAAAATCTATGGTTGATTATAGTAGTGCATGGGAAGAAGTTACCTTTGATGAGAATGGTAATAAAGAAATAAATTATGTAGCTTTTAGAGATGAGGAATTAGTAAAAGAAGACAAAGAGGCAGAGCATAACATATCTGTGATGGAGGAAAAGATTAAAGAATTAAATATGGAAATGGGTAAAGAAAAAAGAAAGAAAAACCCAGACACAGATTTAATCAAATCTTTAGAAGAGGAAGTTAAAAAACTCAAAGAAGGTATTGTTTATGCTAACGACCATATGCATTATCGTAGAGTGTATGACGAAAAGAAAGGAGAAGAAGATAAAGCGCATCAGGTATTTGTCAAAGATAATGGTGGAGATTATGTGCTTACTTTTGATGACAAACGTATTGCGAACGCATTGAACAATTTACATTTTGACCAAGCTGGAGCAGTTGAGTTTATCAAAAAAATGAATAGATATACATCAAATATCTATACAACATACAAACCTGCGTTTGGTTTCAAGAACTTGGCACGAGATATTATGCAGATAATTCTAAATGGTTTTTCTCAATACGGATGGAAATTCCTCGGTCATGCTTCTAAAAATGTATTAACCTGTTTTCCTAAAGGTATTGTTAATATTGCATCTTACTTGAATAGAGGTAATATTAAATTCGATGAGGACTTTGAGGAATTTTTGTCAAGTGGTGCAATGACTGGATATGTATATAGTATGTCACTTGAAGACTACAGAAATAATGTCAAATCAATTCTTCAAGGAGATTACTATGAAGGCGGAGAATTAACCAAGAAAGGTTGGGAGAAAATGAAAGATACATTGAAATTCATTACTGAGTTCTCTGAATTGTATGTAAGATATGTTGCATTTAGAACAGGTCGTGACCTTGGTTATTCTCAACATCAATCTGCTGTAATGGCTAAAAATCTTGGAGTAAACTTTGATAAGAGAGGAAGCGGATTTGGTAAAGGCTCTGGATATAAAATAGGCAAATCTACAGGAAATGACAATGCAGTAATATGGCAATTGATTGATGTGGTAAATAACAATATGTCATTCTCTCGTGCATCTATGCGTGGTATGGCTTCATTATATGAACCACTATTTCTTGGAGATAAAAAGACAAGGAAAAACACAAGATGGATGCTTGGTGGTATAGCGATATTTGGCGTATTTGAAGGATTACTCTATACGTTTAGTAGTGATGATGACGAAGACAAAGATAGACTTATCAGAGAAAAAGTTGGAGCTTGGGATAGACATAGTAATACTATGTGGTGGGTTGATGATACAACTTGGTATGGTAAGATTGGAAAGAACTTTGGTTCCATCACACAAAACTTTATCCCATTCTATACATTTGGTTTCGAGTTAGTACGAATGATTGATAATATGTATTTCAATAAAGCATATAAAATGAGTTTGGATGATGCTGCATTGAACTTTGGTTATCATGTTTATTCAGAAATGATTAACTATGCTTTGCCTATACCACCAACAATAACTGAACTTACCAAAACAGGTATTGAAGCAATTGCAACTTTAGATTGGAAAAATGATTATAAAAAGATAAGGCAATTAGCTCCAATAGTAGTACCAACATTTGCAAAACCAATAGCAGAGCTTGGATTTAATGTTGATTATTTAGGCAATAAAATTTATTATCCATTGCGTAAAGATAAAGCAAATTCTGAATACTCTAACTTTAATTATAGTTTCTTATGGGAAGATGAGTATGGTAGACATAATAAATATATACTCAAAGATGGAGATATTAAATTGCAATATAACCACGAATATAATGTCATAATCGCAAATCATTTATTTGATTCATATCTACCAAAACCAGTTGTTGATGCAAAAGAAATGTTATTAGACAAATTCAGTGAAGCTAATGGTGTAGTGATTGAAAAGCCTGAAAGCAGAGATGCTAAATATGATTCACAGGTAAGAAAGGCTGCTTACAGATATGCAAGAGAGGTTGTGAAGATTATGGAAGATTTAACCAAGGATAGCAAAGACGCAATGAATAACCGTGATGTCAACATTCGCTATATAGCAAACGAACTCAAAAATTTATACGGAAGTGAAATTGTTGAAATATACATCAAAGCAAAAGAAGCTGTAGAATTTTACGAAACATCAGATATTGATAAGTACAAACGAGATTACTTTGCTAAAAATCAAAGAATGGTTACTGACGAAGAGGTAAGACGTCACTTCAATTTAAGTGAAGAATACTTAAAGCACAATCAAGATAAGGCAGTCGATAATGCAAAAGATGTTTATATGCAACTTTTAGAATATCAAGGTAACTACGATAAATTAGGCTGGAGAGTAAAAAACAATGTACGAGTTCAATAAGTTACGAGGGAGATTAATTCTCCCTCTTTTTTTATGTATCTCTTGCAAATTTACTCAAAAATGAGTAACTTTGCATCGTGAAATATTCCGTAAAACACAAACTAAGTTTTACGATAGTTTTACTAAATCAAAACAACACACTTATATCTAACTAATTTTCAAGCCAATATAACAAATTAGTATATTTGCACCGAAAATATGTCTATTTTTTTAGAAAAAAGAGACGCAATGTATTGCGTCTCTACCTATATAAGGACTTGCAAAGTTCGCAAAGTTTGCAAAGTCTATATAAAACATTGATAATCTTTATATTACAAGATAAACCTCCTTTTACACAGTTACAAAGTAAAATTACTTTCACCCTAACAATCAGGCACTTAGACCAATTTTACAACTTTACAATTGCAAAGTTGACTTATTGTGCATAGATTTTGCTACTACTGCAAATGGGAGGTGTAAAGATGTCTGTTTTCTCGCTTGAAGGTCGCTTGAAGGTCGCGGTGAGCACAATAATAAAAAGGAGACCCGGTGAGTCTCCTTTCTATTATATCAAATCCTTCTGTGCAACAAAATGTGGTATATATTTCACCGACAATGGCGTCAATGCCAAACAAACCGCCATCGTCAACACCGCCACTATATATCTATCTACCGCCACCGCATCATTAAACACCAAAAACAAATGCCTATAAACCAAATGATGCCAACACAAAAACACTATTGAATATCGCCCTATATACGAAATCAAAGGCAACCTACCCACAGCCTTACACAAAAACAACACCGCACCCACACTCGTCACAGATATCAACACCGCCAACAAAACATTGCCATAAAACACATTAAAGTGGAACCAAATTCTCGGACACTTTCCAAAATAATCTATCCCCACCGACACCAAGCCTAACCCCAATGCTATCAAAACATTATATCTATCAAAACTATTTGGATACAACAACGATGTCTTTTTCAATATATATCCTAAATAAAAAAATGGCAATGCAATCAACGCCACATCCATCACACAAGGCAACTGCACTTTATATACCCCTAACACATAACCCACCACGCCACACAAAAGGACAGCAACTCCTCGCAACCATTCTCGCTTAATATTCAAAGTTATAACACAAAAAATCAAATTCGCCCAAAACAACGACAACAAAAACCAAATAGGCCCATTAAAATAAACCCTTCTATCTATAAAACTAAATATCCCCCAAACATCAAACCCACCATATATCCCTTTATTCGGGAATAATACATTTACACCATAATACACCACATACCCCAACAAATAAAAGAAAGCAAACGGCACCAACAACCTATTAACTTTCTTCAACGCAAAATCTCGAAAACTACCATAATCCTTAAAAAACAAACCCGAGAGAACAAAATACAATGGCATCCGCATCGACACAAACCCTGTAAAGTTAACATCCAACCCTATATGCTGCAAAACAACCAAGATGATGCAAACCCCTTTAGCTAAATCAATAAATTCTATACGCTTGGTATCAGTCATATTCCTTTTATTCGAAAATAACGGCGAATAACACAAAAGTTAGACGCCGTTATTTATTTTTATCCTTATAATTGAGTTTTACTCAAACTATTATTTACAAGCCTCTTCGATAGCAACTGCAACAGCAACTGTAGCACCTACCATTGGGTTGTTACCCATACCGAGGAAGCCCATCATCTCAACGTGAGCAGGAACTGATGAAGAA